>CAZSLA010000006.1:0-35399 GCA_964607795.1 uncultured Gammaproteobacteria bacterium | reverse complement strand
ACTTGAAGTAACCATCCAAGGCAGGGAAGGCGTTTTGTTCAAAGGCCGGGCCAGCCGCGTTTCGTCGGTCAATGATACTGGTAATTTTGACATTCTGCCCAGGCACGCGAATTTTATTTCTCTGGTCAACAAGTACATTGATGTCAAGCCGGTTGATGGAGATGTGCGCTCATTTCCGGTGGATGATGGGGTACTTCGTGTTTTGGGAGACAGGGTAGAAGTTTATCTTGGCATCAAGCAAAAATAAAAGTGCTTGGGGCTATCTCAGGTGACTGTCGCCCCAAGCGGTTTGGCTCTTTAGGCTTGAAAGTGATCAAATTCAGCTTCAAGCCTTTGAACTTGCAGGGAAAGCGCATGGACGTCCTCTTCGCCGAACTCCTCTAGGCTTAGCTGATGCAAAGCCAGATTGAGCTCGTCTTGGAGATCTTTTGCTTTCCGGAAAAATGCGTTATAGACGTTCGGCGGCATATTTGCCTCGGGCATATCCTGCAGAACTTCAATGAGCATCGTTACTCGGTTCAGAAGTTGCAGGAGGAGAACACTGAGTAGTTCTTTCATGATAACCTCCGTTGGTATGCACAAGTTTAAAAGAGCAAAAATTAGGGAAATTATAAGCATTATTCGTGCAGACGTCAAATAAAGCTGTGGCTGAGTCGGGGACCCGGGAGTCGAACCCGGAGTCTCTCGCACCCGAAGCGAGCGCTATGCCATTAAGCCAGTCCCCGTATGGTTATTATAGCCTAAAGTGGCAATTTTACTTAATTTTTATCTTATAGTATGTGTTATTTCACAAGTTATCCACAATATATGACTTATAAAAAATATGACTTATAGTTTGAGTATGAGGTGTTATAATTAATCATGACAGGAAAGCTTTATATAGTGGCCACGCCGATCGGTAACTTGGAGGATATCACGAAGCGTGCTTTGGATGTTCTCAAAGCCTGTGATCTTATTTTGGCGGAAGACACGCGCGTCACTAAAAAGCTTTTGCTGGCTTATGACATTAGGACTCCCGTTTTTAGCTACCATGCCCACTCGAGGCCCGAAAAGATGGTAGCAATCAAAAACATGCTTGAGGCCGGCAAAAAGCTGGCTTTGGTAACTGATGCGGGCACGCCGGGTATCAGCGACCCGGGCAACGAGCTTATTGACTATTTGTATGAGCATTGCGCTTTAGCGTGCTCGAATTTACTCGAGGGTCTCCGACATTCGTCGGAGCCAGCTGTAAATTCTGCGCCTGCCAAAGCGCAAATCATCCCCATTCCAGGGCCGTCGGCTTTGACCGCGGCTTTGTCTGTATGCGGCTTTAATATTCATGAGTTTACTTTCATTGGCTTTATGCCCAAAAAAAAGCGCGTCAAGCTCGTGACCAGTTTAATTGAGCAAAGGCGGCCGTTTGTCTATTTTGATTCGCCTTATCGTGTGCTTAAAAATCTGGAGATGATAAGCGAACTTGCAGGCAATATTCGCGTCTTTGTGGCCAGAGAATTAACCAAATTGCACGAAGAGAACTACCGCGGGCCGATTGAAAAAGTTATCGCAAGCCTTAGGACACAAAAGAAAATCAAGGGTGAAGTGGTTGTGGTGGTGTCCCCGGGCAGAATCGAACTGCCATCGAAGGTTTAGGAAACCTTTGTTCTGTCCGTTGAACTACGGGGACTTTGCCCATATTTTAGCATTCTTACTTCAAGCTCAGCCAGTAGAGGTTGGTGGGCGTGTCGCCGCCGCCCAGGTTAGTCAATAGTAAAATCCTGTTTGAGCTTGTAGAAGGATAAGCATGGGGGAAAATGTAACCGCCGGAAAAAACCTTTTGGCGGTTGGTGCCGTCGTAATCCATAAAGGTAATGCCGTCTTCCTTGGGCAAAAGCAGGTTGAGCGAGTTGGGTAGCCAGGATAAAATTACCTCAGCCTCACCGACAAAAAAGTTTTTGTCTTCTTTGATGTCATATACATAGGTTTTGCCGCTTGTCAGGTTGCGCTCCTCGGGCTGAGTGGAGGCGCCCGGGATGGGGTTAACGATGTCTTCGGGGATGGTGATGTTGGTCGTGGCCGTGTAGAGGATTTTGCTTTCGTCGGGCGAAAAGCGAACATTTTCGGCAGAAGCTTCAAAAATAGCCTGGATTTCGTCTTCGAGGCCGTTAAACTTGGAGCTCAAGCGCTTTGCCTGCTCAAGCTGCCATTCCTTCTCAATGTTTTCCAGCTCATCCGCCACATTGATGAGCTGGTTTTGCGGCGTAAACTGGGAAATGGTCAGAAGGTACACGGCGTCTTTTGAGTCTGTGAGCAAAATTTCCTGGCCGTCCGGCGACCACCTCCAGGTGGCACCCGTAAGATCAATATCGGTAATTTGCCTGGGATCGCGGTTAAAGCCCAGAGGCAAGTTGACAGTTTCCAACACCCACAGCCCGGCCTTTTCGCCGTTATCTTCGCCTACCGGCACACCGTAGGCGATTTTGGTATTGTCCGCGCTTAGGATGGGATTAAAAGCACCGGAAAAAGTTAAGGCCGTAAGTGACGGGGCAGAGGCCACCAAAAAGGCGTCAATCTGGGTAACTTCCTCTTCTTTAATCAGCATTTGCTTTTTCCAGGGGATGTAGCCTTCTTTTTTGATTTCTACTTCATAGGTTTTTGGAGCCAGGGAAAGGGTAGCATTAGTGGCGGTTTTAAGCTCGCCGTTTATAAATACCTGAGCTCCGTTGGGCTCGGAATTAACCACTAACAGGCCACGGGGGGAAAGCGTCACCTGGTTTTTTTCATCGATGCCCAGGCGGTACCCGCGGGCATAAAAGATGGCAATGCCGCCAAAAAACGTCAAGACAATTAGGGTAAAGGTAAATATCGCGATCCTGGTTTTTGCCACAGGACCTAATTATACCACTTGTTGGCACTTGCATTCATACATATACTAGCTATATAGATTTTTATTGACTATATCTAATTATCATATAAATATATCAAAATGCTTCGAAAACAGCTTGCTATAGACTTGGGAACTGCCAACACCTTGGTGTGGCTGCCTGGGGAGGGTATCGTTGCCAATGAGCCGACCGTGGTTGCCATTTCTGCAGACGACAACAAGGTCGTGGCTGTTGGGGAAGATGCCAAGCGCATGCTTGGGCGGACGCCGGAAACTTTGATTGCGAGCCGTCCGATGCGCGAAGGTGTGATTGCCGATTATCAAGTTACCAAAGCCATGCTTCGCTATTTTATAAGTAAAGTCACAGGCAGGGTGAGCTTGATCCGGCCGGATGTGATGATCTGCGTACCCGCGGGCTGTACTCAGGTAGAAAGGCGAGCGGCCTTGGATGCCACCCTGGAGGCAGGCACGGCGCATGCCTATCTTATCGATGAGCCCTTGGCCGCGGCGATTGGAGCTAATATTCCGGTTTCGGCGCCTAGTGGCCACATGATCATTGATATGGGTGGGGGCGCAGCCGAGGCTGCGGTCATTTCTTTGGGTGGGGTGGTGGCGCACAAAAGCGTGCGCGTGTCCGGTAATAAAATAGACGAAGCAATCCAGAATTACCTCAAAAAGAAGCACAACTTGATTATCGGTGATCAAACAGCCGAAGACATCAAAATCAAAATCGGCTCAGCAATGCCCCTTGCCAAAGAGGAATCCTTGATGATCTCGGGCCGCGACTTGGTTTTCGGCCTGCCCAAAACGGTAAATATAACTTCGGCGGATGTGACTGAAGCCATAAAGCCCCAGCTGATGCAGATTATCGGGGCTGTAAAAGGTGTATTGGAAGACACCCCGCCCGAACTTGCCGCGGACATTATTGATAAAGGTATTGTCATGAGCGGGGGCACTAGCCTCTTGAGGAATTTTGACAAGCTCATGACCGAGGAAACGGGTGTCCCGAGTCATGTGGCTGATGATGCTTTGTATTGTGTGGTTCGGGGCACGGGGATTGTCTTGGAAAACATCAATCTTTGGAAACGAAGCGTTACCACTAAGCGTTAATTAGCGTATATAGTATTACACTTCAAAAAGCGGATAACTTGTGGATTAATTAGCTTAAACAGTAAAATATCGAGCTAGTATTTTGTTCTAATTTTGTACACAATATCATCAATATTTAAACTCCCACTTATAATTTATATATCTTATAGTTTATTTTTATTTTCAGGCATTAACAAATACACACATAAATTATTATTTTAGTTAAAGCCTATACTTAAAGTCTGAGCTATAATAGCTTATGACGCTAAAATTACAGGTTCAAAAGCAAGATACCAGAAAAATAAAAGACCGTGAAATCGTCACGATCTTGGGGATAAGGCTTAGTAGCACTTCTAGGAAGGGTCTGCTAAAAGCCATTGAGCATAAATTGCAAAAAAAAGAGCAATTTAGCCTCTTGACCCCGAACCCCGAGATTGTCCTTCTGGCTCAAAAAAATATGCGGCTGCGGTCATTTCTAAATCAAGCGGATTTTAGCCTGCCGGATGGCGCTGGCTTGGTATGGGCAAGTAAATTTTTAGTGGGGGAAAGGCTTGAGCGCATTCCCGGAAGAAGCTTTTTTTTAGATTTACTTACCCTTGCCAATGAAAGACACTTAAAAGTTTTTCTTTTGGGAGCAAGCCCAGAAGTGAACCACATGGCAGTCAATAAAATTCAAAAGCTTTATCCAAATATAAAAGTGGCAGGTTCCGCAGGACCAATGTTAGCAGATGATGCAAAACCCGTGGTACTGCGAGATAGAAAATTATACTTTGATACTTTAGATAATATTAATGCGTTTAAGCCCGAGCTTTTGTTTGTAGCTTTTGGTGCTCCTAAGCAGGAGCTTTTTTTAGCCGATAATTTGACTGGGCTTAGAGTGGGCGGGGCCATGGTCATTGGAGGCACTTTGGATTATTTCGTTGGCAAGCTACCTCTTCCGCCGGGCTGGATGGCTGGCTTGGGCCTGGAGTGGCTTTGGCGATTGCTGCAAAGGCCGCAAAGAATCGGGCGGATTTTCAAAGCTACAGTAATTTTTCCTGTGGTTGTTTTGAGAGAAAAAGTAAAAAGAAGCTAGTGCGTGCTATACTATTTGGTACATGCTAGAACCTAGCCCACAGCCGTTCACACTTCCCAAAGGTACCATCGTCCCGGATCACATTGCCATAATTCTGGATGGCAATGGCCGTTGGGCGCGCTCAAGAAATCTGCCGGTTACCAAGGGGCATGAGGAAGGCGCCAAAGCCGTGCGCCGGGTGATAGATGCGGCCCGCCGCTCGGGAGTGCATACAATCACTTTGTGGGGTTTTTCCACTGAAAATTGGAAAAGGCCGCCTGCTGAGGTTAGAAAGATCTTACAGCTGGTAGGGCAGGTGCTTCGCCTTGAAATTAAAACCGCTGAAAAGGAAAAGATCCGTTTTGTTCACTTGGGCAGGAAAGATCGCTTGCCTTTACCGTTGATGAAGCTTATCAAAAATGCCGAGGAAAAAACAAAAAATTACGATAAATATGTTTTAAATATTGCCCTGGATTATGGCGGGCGTGACGAGATTTTGCGGGCAGTGAGAAAAATAGTGGAGAATGGGGTAAAGTCCAAAAAGATTGATGAGGAGCTTTTTGCTAGTTACTTGGATACCGCCGGCCAGCCATATCCATACCCGGATTTGTTTATTAGAACAAGCGGCGAGCAAAGGACGAGCGGGCTTTTGCCTTGGCAAATGGTGTATAGCGAATTTTATTTTGAGGAGGACCATCTACCTGATATAACTCCTGAAAATTTAAAGCGTGCGATTTTGGATTATAGCTGTCGTCGCCGGCGCTTTGGCGGCAAAGACAAAGTAACCCATTTTCGCTTCAAGCCCGAGCTCACTGCAGGCTTTGAGATTAACTGGTGGCGTTTAGCCAATATTCCCGAAGGCTCGACTTTCCGCGAACATGCTCAAAACCATTTGCGCGAGCAATGGGGACTGTCCAAAGAGCTGGCCTCGGATGCCGCCTATTATCTGGCTCAAGCTTTGGTGCATGGGAAAAAAGAAGACTGGCACAAAGCGGGCAAAAATTTAAAAAGCTTTTATCGGCTTATCCGTGCTGAAGTGAAGCTTGCTTTTGAGCCATCTATCGCCGCTTCTTTGGAACTTAAGTTTATTAAGTGCATGAACGGGGGTAAAAAACGTGTGGACCAGACCGAATTGGAAAATGACACAAGGCAGTTTATTAGTGAGGTTTTTCGCATAAGCGATTTCCAGGCTAAAAAGGCGGCTAGGTTACGGGCCTTGGCTGCAATCGAGCGTAATCGCGCCGAGCAGGGCGAAGGCGAGGAACACTGGAGTAAAGCGCAAGAATACCTGACCTTGTATTACAAAGCCCTCAAAGACCGGGTTGCTTAAATTTTCATGCTTGACAGTGGCTGTTTGACTTTGATACATTGTGATTAAGAGGGAATAGGTCTAGGCTCAAGACTATATCAAAATGACAAAAGATATTTCAAACAACAGCAAAAAACTCCGCATTAATATTAATGATCTGCCTGACCTTTTGACAGTGCGTGAAGTGGCCGAGCTTTTGCGTGTCTCTCCCTTAACTATCAAACGCTGGGGGAAAAGGGGTAAGTTGCCGCCGATCAGGATCAATTCGAGGGGTGACCGGCGCTATAAAAAAGAAGCAGTCCTTTATCTTTTGGGCATACAAACTTCAAGCTAATTCAGCCTTGCGCACTTTCGGCCCAAAGTATTTTGTCAATATTAGTTGTTACGTCATCGAGGAGTAATTTTTCAATTTTTCCTTGGTAATTTCTAGGAAAAATGGTTAGCAAAACGCCGCCTGTTACCTCTTTGCCTGATTGTTCCCACGCATCATAAAAGGCCTGTTTTTTGATTTTTAAATTTTCAGTATCACTTTCGGGATCATTCACTATTACGTAATATTTGTCTATGCCTACGACAACTCTGCAATGACCAAGCGTGGGGTTGGGGTGGCCCTTTTGGATAACCATAATAGGAAGACCTGCTTTGATCAGAACCCTTAGTGGCTGAAAAGAATTCTTAAAATCCCAATAACTTCTTCCAATAATAAAATTAAAGTTGTTTTTTTTGATATCTTTAAGGATGTCGTTCATATTAATATACCAATCGCCCTCAACAGATGGCCTTCTGGTTTTGAGTCTGTTCCAAATTTCAGTTTCTTTTTGCTTGCAACCAAAATAGTTATATAACATTGCCAAGCATGCCGCGTTGCATGAAGTAGCAGATCGTTGTTTGATATGGCCAACTTGTAACGGATTCATATATGTGACATTATACCGATTATCGTCGGATTAGGCTAACAAGGAGTAATGTCATGCCTAAGGGAGGACAGAGCCGACCCAGTTCTGGGCCGGGCCGATATGGCGGCGGCGGTGGCCAGCAGCGTCCGCAGCCAGGTACCAGTGGCCCGGGCAGCAAGGGTGGTGGCGGAGGAGAAGGTGGCAAAAAAGGTAAGTAACCTTTAAACCCCTTTGCTCCGATTACCACCCTAAATAGGGCTTGAATTATTCAAAATGCTTCAAGCCCTTCTGGATTTACTGAACTCCAATGTTTTTATAATCCTTATAATATTATTTTCTTCAAGAGTTAAATTGTGTGAGTCTTATTTCTTTCCTGTATAATACAAGCATGGCTAGATTGATAAGTGTTTTTATCGCGGGGTTTTTGTTTTTGAGCGTGGGGGCCGGTAATTTAAAGGCCCAAAGAATACTTATTCCCAGCCCGCAAAGCCTGGAGGCGACAGAAGGTGCAGAAGCCACGAGTGAGGCAGAAGCTTCCCCGAGACCTGAGTCAACATCCACACCCAGGCCGGATTTTACCCAGGATACAGAAGAAACCGTGGAGCCTTTGGAGCTTCTTTTGCAAGAGCAGGTTTTGGGGCCGGTGTTTCCTTTTAACCCCATTAAATATGCCATCCGCGGAGCCATGGATGCTGGAGTGCCACCGAACACGATTGTCCTTTTACTTTTGTTGCCACTTATCGCCGCAGTCATCGCCGCAGCCAGGCACATAGTCGGGCTTCGGGGCTTTGGCATTTTTCTGCCTGCGTCTCTGGCTGTGGTATTTGTGGCCATCGGGCCGATAATCGGCATCGGACTATTTATATTAATTGTCATAGCTTCAACCCTGTTTAGGCTTTTACTTAGGAAAGTCCGCATCCGGCTTCAGTATTTGCCCAGGATGGCACTTATCTTGTGGGTTGTGTCTGTGAGTGTTTTGGGACTTTTGTTTATGGCGCCGGTATTTCGGACTCCCAATATCGCCAATGTATCGATATTCCCGGTTTTGATCTTGGCACTTTTGGCAGAGGATTTTAGTAAAATCCAGATCGGTAAAAGTGCTCGTACGGCCATCGGACATGCCACAGAAACCATAATTTTGTCGCTTGTGTCATATTTCTTTTTGACGCTTGAACCTTTGCAACATTTTGCTCTTTTAAGGCCTGAGTGGCTTTTGGTTCTGGTGGCTGTGGGGGATGTTATTTTGGGCAAGTACGTCGGCCTGCGGTTTATAGAATATTGGCGGTATCGCAGGCTCATAATCGGCAATAAGTAAACTTCCATGAAGACATCGAACATTTTAGGCTTAAACGCGCGAACTCAGCTATTTTCCTATCATTACAATAAAAAACGGGGAAAAGCCATAGCATCCTCAAAGATAAAAACGGAAAAGGTCTTGAAAGAAGCCGGCGTGCCAACACCGCCGATTTTGGTCAAATTCCGAAAGCCCGAGGAAATAATCAACTTTGACTGGGCGGGGCTACCCGGGGCTTTTGCCCTCAAGCCCAGCCGTGGCCTGGGTGGGCAGGGAATAATCGTGGCCAAAAAAAAGACCAAAGATAAGGAGGGTTGGATCACCACTGCCAGGAACAAGGTAAATGTGGATGATCTGAAACTCCATGCCCTTGATATTTTGGAGGGGGCCTATAGCATGCATAACCATCTTGACACTGCCTTTATCCAGGAATATGTCGGCCGGCATAAGGCTTTTCGTAAATATGCTTATCGCGGCACACCCGACATCCGGGTAATAGTTTTCAACCGCGTGCCGGTTATGGCCATGGCCCGTTTTCCCACCAAAGATTCCGGCGGCCGGTCCAATTTGCATCAAGGGGCAATTGGTGTGGGTGTGGATATTGCCACGGGCATTACCACCAAAGCCATTTGGTATGGCGAATATATCCGCTACAAACCAGGCACCAAGCGCAAGCTCCATGGCATTAAAATTCCCCATTGGACGTCAATTTTAAAAATTGCCGTTGAGGCACAAATGGTGAGCGGGTTGGGGTACGTGGGCGTGGATATCATGCTTCATCCGGATAAAGAAATTGGTCCCACCGTGGTGGAGCTTAATTACCAGCCTGGGCTACAGATCCAGCTTGCCAATGCGGCCGGTCTTAAAAAGCGCTTGGAGCGGGTGGAGGATCTTCAGGTGCGCGATGCCGAGCACGGGGTAAAAATTGCCAAAGCCCTTTTTATGGCTGCTTTTGCCGATCGCGTGCACGCGGACGAAGGCATTAAGACAATTTCTACTATTGAAGAAGTGAGGATAAAAGGTGCGGACAAAAGATGGACAAAAGTGATGGCAAAGGTAGACACTGGAGCATGGAGAACCTCAATAAGCGAAAAACTAGCCAAAGACTTGGGACTTCTGGAGGAAGGAAATATCCTCTGGACCAAAAGGGTAAGAAGCTCTTTGGGCTCGGAGGAGCGGCCGGTGATTAACCTTACTTTTAAGCTCGCGGGCATTAAGATCACTACTCCGGCTTCTGTTGCCAAACGGATGGCGCTACGTTATCCTTTGATTATCGGCAGAAAAAATTTGAAAGGTATGATGGTAAACCCTGTAGTTGAGATAGAAAAAGTTAAAAAAGCCAAAGAATTGCAAAAAATAAAAAGATCATGAAACTCGCCCTGATCACGACACTGCCCAGCTTAAAAGAAAACGATCGCATAGCCAGCGAAGCCAAAAACATGGGGCTGGACTTTGAGCTCGTGGACCTCGGGGACTTTAGTTTTTTTCTTCGCCCCGAGCTTGATCAGCGGCTCGTGCATCTGGATTGTGATGTTATGATCGTCCGCGGCATTTTTAGCTCCATCAAGCCAATTGCCGCAGTCATTGGCTCTCTGCGCAAAAAAGGGATACGCGTTTTTGATAATAATTTTTTGGGCCACACCTATTTGATCGATAAAGTGTCTGACATTTTAAAATTATCTTTGAACAATATTCCAGTGCCAAAGACAGCATACAGCCGGAATTTCCAGGATTATCTAAGTATGGCAGATGAGCTTGGCTATCCGGTTATTTTTAAATCCAGCCGCATGGGCAAAGGAGCTAATGTTTTTAAGCTTGATAACAAACCTCAACTGGAGGAGCTCATCAAGGACTTAATGGAACAAGACAAAAATGCCAAGGGTTACTTAATGCAGGAGTTTGTGGATTATGAGTACGATTTGCGCGTCCTTGTCATTGGTGAGCGCATCTTTTGCATGAAGCGCATCCCGGCCGAAGGTGAATTTAGAGCCAATTTTAGTTTGGGTGGAAAGGTTGAGCTTTTTCCTTTGGATTCAGATGGTCAGGCGCTTGCCAGGCAAGCTTTAAAGGCAATCGGCATGAGCGTGGGCGGGGTAGACATTTTGATTGACAGGCAGAACAAGCGCTATATTTTGGAAGTCAACCATACCGCGGGTATGATCGGTATGGAGGAAGCAACAGGAGAAAATATTACTCAGATCTATCTTAATCATGCTATAAATTCAGCTTATTAATATGAATATATTAATTGTTGGTTTAAAAAACAATGACCAACTTTTTCGCTTGCAAGAAGAAGGCAAAAAGCGAGGGCATCAAGTGGATGGTGTGTTAACAAGCGAGCTTGTTATACGCACAGGTAGAAATAATTTCGACCCAACTCTTAGGGGTGAACCAATGACCCGGTATGATTTAGTATACCTGTGGACTACAGGTAAAAGACGCTGGGAGTGGTATACGGCCGCTTACTGGCTTAGCCTTAAAGGCGTAAAAATTGTATATGGCAAAACTATCAGCCCTGACTATTTGTATTACTTAACTCCGGCAATCGATTACCTGCGTCAGTATCAAAACAATCTTCCTTTTCCAAAATCTGCCATAGTCTTTAATGCTAAGTCCGTGAATAGCATTTTGGATAATTTTGAGTTTCCATTGATTATGAAAGTATCTGAGGGTAGACAAGGAAAAGGAGTGTTTAAGGTTCAAAATGAGGTTGAACTTAAAAATAAAATAATAGAGCTAAAGGATGTGTCTCCAAGTTTTGTCATCCGCGAGTTTATCCCCAATGATGGCGACATCCGCATATTTACCGTGGGCTACAAGGCCATTGGCGCCATGAAGCGCATGCCCACGCGCAAAGGGGAATTCAGAAGTAATATCAGCCAGGGCGGAATTGGTGAAAAATTTGATCTAGAAAAAGCCTCTGAAATTAAAGAAATTGCCGAAAGATTAAGTGAAATTACACGAACAGAAATTGCCGGTGTTGATATCATAATTCATAAAGAAACTGGTCAGCCCTATATTTTGGAGATAAACCCCGGGCCCCAGTTTACAGGCTTGGAAAAATATACGGGTGTGAATGCAGCCCTTGAAATAATAAAATATTTTGAAAGCTTGGGTTAAAAAGCCCTATGCTTTTGTGTTTGCATCGGTGCCAGGGATTAGGGGATTTGTGTGTATGACACAAGAAGCCATTTTGGGAAAATACTGCTGTGGTCGTTTGAATTAGGCGGCGGCTTTACGTGTCTGTGTCTTGTTTGCCTTTTTCATAGACGATTTTCATAACTTTGCCGTTATAGGGGATGCCTATACGGATTTACTCCGGGCAGACGATTTCCACGGTGTTGTTAAATTTCAATAGCTTAATTTTTTTAATAACTCTGCAAGCTGTATGTGCTCCTACACGAGTTCCTCCAAGGATTGAGTGGATAATAAAAATTATAATTGACATGTGGGGGGAGTGCGCAAGGGGTAATTTGGGAAAGTGAGAGCAAAAGCCCTGGGTGAGCATTCTGCTCTCACTTTTTGGTCAAACCGGTTGGGAGGCGACGACACGGATGTGTGGTGCATGAGCTGCCAAGAACTTCTGTACTCGCTGAGTGAGCGGAAAATTCTCGTCGATGTCCGACTTAAATTCGTTCTCGTCTTGTACTTCTGCAAAGGCCATGTACCATTTCTCACCGTTTATTGCCTCCTTGGTTAAAGAGCTAGATGAGTAAATTATATCATAAACTATAGGTAGTGTGTGTGGTATAATAGGCATATTCGTAGGGACACAAGACGGAGGGAATGATGGACAGCATGGAGCTTTTTAGGTTCTTTGATAACGCAAGCACGGGAGTACCTCTGCGCTTTACTAGCGAGGTAATCCTTATTCTACGGGAAATTCTCTCGGACGGAGGAATTGATTTGGATGTTGATGAGGAAACAAAGGCTTCGCTTCGCGAAACCCAGTTTCGAAGCTTGGATCAGGGCCGCGGAGTGGGCGTTGCCAAGGTACTTGGCCACAGCCTGGCGAATCGGTTGGTTGAATACTGCGCCTATGCGGCAGGGATATATCAGGGCAAGCGGATCAAAAGTGCCAAAACCGGTGAGCCAATTGAGGGCACGCAAGGGCGTGGCCTGCAGCAGGCACTTGCTGACACTTTGGCCATTGCCATTATGCCCGAGGAAGCGGACGAATTCGAGCGCCGTCTGAACCGGAGGCTTTGGCGTTGGATGAGAAGCAATCAGGGTCAGATGGGTGTCTCTGGCATTGACGCAAATTTCAGCGCCTATGGAGATGTGCCCACTGCCAGAACGGCCTCGGTTCCGCCGCGCGCGGTTGCGCTTTTGTGGTCCTATCTCCAAACCCAAATCTGAGTTTGTGTAAATCCGGCGGGTAGATGCAAAACAAAAAATGCATCTAACCCGCTGGTTTTTTCTTACTACAAAAGAGTGTGCTGCAATATGTCCAGATCTTTCCCAGCCTGGCGGAAAAACGACCCGGGCCGCA
Source organism: uncultured Gammaproteobacteria bacterium (assembly GCA_964607795.1). Taxonomy (GTDB): domain Bacteria; phylum Patescibacteriota; class Microgenomatia; order UBA8517; family UBA8517; genus DYGT01. Next base: position 22,405 of record CAZSLA010000006.1, on the reverse strand, counting down.
CATGCTTGCCTCGGACGCGAGTGAGAACCACCAAGCCCTTGTACTTTTCTACTCCCAAAAACCAGAGCATCTCAGCGACGTCTGGATCGGTGAATAACCTGGCATCGGCTTCGATTATCCTGATCTGTTCAAGCCACTCATTAAGGGCAATCCTTCGAAGCGACGCTGAATACATGCTTTTCAGATCGCCCAGATTGAGGGCAATCACTGTGAATCCCTGTCCATGGGCAGTTTCCAAAAAATCCCTGGGATCGTAAAAATCCCAAAAATCAGGCACAATCAAGCCCTTGTGTGGCCGCACCAGACTCCGGCACCAAGACATAGCTCGGGATTACCTTGAATGCGCCAAGGCCGTTTTGCGGGAAGTGATTTTTGATGTAACTAATCACTTCCTTTAGGTTCGTCTCGGACCTAAACGGCTGCTCAACAGCTTGAACCGCGAACGTGTCTTGCCGATTCCTGATGCTTCATTCAATCTTGAAGTGTAGCGGAAACAGGGATACACCATTGAAACCTTGTTCAAGGGCGCGACGCGCGAACTGCCCTAGGGCTGATGGTGCTGACCCACGGAGTTTGGCAAACATGCCCAAGCTAGCCCCTGGTTGACAAAAGAAACTTCATCACAGCCTCCCTCTCTTTGCTAAATAGCAAGATCAGCTTTCTGCGGAAAGTGACAGTAGTATAGCAAATTTTTACTTAAGTTCCACGGTTGCACCAGCGGCTTTAAGTTTTTCTGCTGCTTCTTTGGCTTCTTCGGCTTTTGCGTCTTTAAGAATTTCTACGGGTACGTTTTCTGTCATGTCTTTGGCCTCTTTAAGTCCTAAGTTTTGGTTGATTTCTCGAATGGCTTTGATAACTCCGATTTTATTGTCTCCGGCTGCTGTTATGACAACGGTTTTATTACCACCTTCATCATCGGCAGATGCCCCTTCTGCCGCGGGTGCTGATGCGGCCATAGGAGCTGCCATGGGCATGGCACTGACGCCGAGTGTGTCTTGCAATTCATTCACGAGCTCACTCAGTTCCAAAACTGAAAGCCCGGAAACCTCTTTGACGAGCTCCGCGACTTTTTTAGATGCTTTAGTTTTGTTTTCTTCGGCTGCCATAGATAATCACCACCTCTCGTTAATTTGCACTTAGGCTTTTGGCGTGTGCATTTAAAATAAAGACAAGTTTTTGTAAATTACCCTGAAGTGTGGCCACCAGGCCATACATGGGGACGCTCAGGGCGCCCACAGCATTGGTAAAAAGCTCGGCCTTGCCGGGCAATTTGGAAATGGCATTCAGGGCTTCCTGGTTTTGAAAACTGCCTTCTACAACTCCGGCTTTAAATTTAAAAACCTGGCTATCTTTGATAAATCCACCCAGCACCTGAATGGGGGAAACCGCGTCCTCGCCGCTTATGATTACGGCCGTCTGGCCGGACAGAATTTGCTCACTCATGGCCTCATTCGGGATGTCTCCCACTTTGCCCGCCAGGCGAATGAGCGTATTTTTGGCCACAAACATCCGGCTTTGGGATTCCTTGAGCTTGGCTTTGAGCTCCTGTTGCATGGCCACATCCATGCCCGTATAGTCCACAAAAGTGACGGACCCAGCTTCTTTGAAAGTCTTGGCAAGGTTTTGGATGTAGTCCTTTTTTTCCTGTTTGATGTCTGCTTTTGGCGCCATAGTTGATTTTTTTACAATAAAAAATCCCGCCAAAGACGGGATAATATACTATTACACTTATCCTCGAGGCGGCTTATTTGTTTGCGCCTTGTCTTCGGATGTAGTTATTATAGCCATGAATCCCCAAGGAGTCAATCTCAATTTATGAAAGATTTGTATTATTAAGGAAATACTTCGTTGGTACTCTTTAAATTATTTAAGTAAGCGTCTAGTCCACTTTCTCCCCATTCATCAACAATTGGGTCCCATACTTTGCCATCTCTATCCACAATAAACGCATGGAATGCGCTTGAAAGCCCGCTGGCTATCTGAATGTCTTGATGACCGCCTTGGCTATAAAAAATTGCAGGATTAGAGCCGTTTACTTGCGCTTCGTAGCGTACGCCTTGGATTTCTAGATTTACAATTCTGGATACTTCACCACAATTATGCATAATATTGTTTTTTACTTGTATGTCATCAAATGACTGTGCTTGGTGGATATCCATGGTGCCGGTCTTTGAGTCAAAATGCGCGATTTTTCCGAACCTGTCAAAAAGTCTTTGTTTGATGTTATTTGCTTTTCTTTCTCGATCGGCTCCTGCGATAATTGATTCGGTCATGCCATCCTTCATGAAGGCATAATATCAAATTTGGTTAGTTAATATCCAATTTTACGCTGGGGGACATGGAGGCGGCAAGATAAGCCTTGTCAATTTGCTTTTTGCCGATGGCCTCCAAAATGGCATCAATATTTTCCATTAGTTCTTTGTCTGTGCTTTTGATATTCCCTATGCTAATGTGCACCAGGGGTGCTTTCTTTTCTGTTTTGATTTCAATGGTGTCGGAAGAAAATTTAGCTGCGTCTTTTTCGGATTTTATGAGGGTTTGGTTTTTTGGATTGGGCATCAAACCTTTTGGACCCAAAATTTTTGCAAAAGGAACCAATTTGGGCATAAAATCGGCACTTGCCAGTAGGACATCAAAATCTATTTTTCCGGCCCTGAGCTTTTTTATAGTTTCGTCATTGGCCACTTCCACTTTAGTTTTTTTGCCGGTGGCGTGCGGTAGTTCCAGGCGCAGATTTATATTTTCTTTTTTGACCACCAGATGGAGGTCAACGGCTGCGGTGAAATTGGTGTAAGCCATTTTTTTGACGAGCTCAATCGCATCCGCCAGGCTATAAAATTTGTTATTATCTACAAGCTTTCTTGCCGTCTGGTATTTTTTGCCGCGGGAAATTTGCCCGACTTTTCGGTCGCGCCCGACTGCTTTATCTTCTGCCTTGACTTCTTTGGTGGTTTGGCTTTTATCCGTGCCTTCGATGACGGCTGTTTTAGTTTGTCCCATTTTGGATTTTTACTCCCATTGAGCGCGCGGTACCGGCGACGATTTTTTTTGCAGCATCAAGATGACTCGTATTCAAATCAGTCATTTTGGCTTGGGCGATATCCGTGAGCTGCTCTTTGCTCAGGGTGCCTGCGGTTTCGCGCGGCGTGACGCCGCTGCCTTTTTGGATTTTTAAAGCCTTTTTGATCATGTCCGAAACTGGAGCTAATTTTAGTTCAAAATCAAAGCTTCTGTCCTCATAGATGGTAATAACTGCAGGGATTACTTCGCCGCGGCGGTCCTGGGTTTTGTCATTATATGCCTTTACAAAGTCCATGATGGCAACGCCGTGCTGGCCCAAAAGCGGACCGAGTGGAGGAGCCGGAGTGGCTTCGCCGCCTTTTAAATTTGCTTTAACTACTGTTTTTACTTTTTTTGCCATCGGTGTAAACCTTCCTCAAAAAGATTCACCTTCCTGATGAGGTAGGTGTATTATAAAGATATTAAATACCGTTGTAAAGTTGATCTTGAAAATTATTTAGTTAAACTAAATACTATATGGATAATGAAGAAAATAGAGAGCAAACTGGACCAAGATATTTTGATATAGATAGATTTATTGAAGATATGGGTTTGACTTCGCCCGGCCATGATTATTTAGATGAAAATGGAAGTCCTACGGGTGAATTTAATCCTGAAAATATGGAAATGGAGATTGCAAATAAAATTTCTATAATTAATTTTCGGGCACCGAAGCTAGGTAGCAGGACACATGAGGCTCTTCAAAAAATTAGAGGGATATACGCAAACACAGACAAATATCCGCCGGATGTTATTGATAAATACGATAATTATTTAAGAGAACAAGTTATGACTAAGCCAAACTTGGCCCCTTATTTAGAAGCGGTTTTTCCTAATAAAGAATAAAGAAGAATAAAAATTTTTAGAGATAAATTTGCAGAATTGTCCTTATTTGCATAGATTAAGAAATGCTTTGGATGATATCAAACCAGAATTTCGGGGCATTAAACCTTCTGTACCTGCAAAAAATCCAGTTCCACCGGAGTTTCGCGGCCGAAGATGCTCACAAGCACTTTGACGCGGCCTTTTTCTTCATCGACTTCATTAACTGTGCCCAAAAAGTCATTAAATGGCCCATCAGTAATTTTTACGGCTTCGCCTACGGAAAGCTTGGTTTTGAAGCGTTTGGCCGGGGAGCTGACGAATTTTTGGATATTTTTCACTTCGGCATTGGAAAGCGGGGTGGGCTTGTTGTCAATGCCCACAAAGCCGGTGATCCCCGGGGTGGTGCGCACCGTGAGCCAGGAATTATCATCCAAAATCATTTTGATCAGTAAGTACCCGGGGAAGATCTTTTCTTTGACGTTTACTTTTTTGCCCGAGCGGATGATAACGCGGTCCTGGGTGGGTACCAAAAGCTCAAATACTTTGCCTCCGAGTCCCATGGTTTCCACTCTTTGGCGCAGGGTTTCGGAAACGCGGGCTTCATGGCCGCTGGCCGTATGCACCACATACCAATGGGCATTTTCATCGTCCGTGTGGGAAATAACAATATGGCCGGGGATTTTTTTCTTGCCCGTACCTTTTTCGAAAACGGCAGACTCGTCTTTTGTTACTTTGATTTGGTCTTGATCCTGCATAATTTAGCTACTAATAATATATTCAAGTATTTTGGTAAAAATCAAATCTAATGCTCCCAAATAAGCTCCCACTATTACCGAAATGATTGAAACAACGGTCGTGAGCTTGATAACCTCCTCACGCTTGGGCCAGGAAACTTTGGTAAGTTCCACTCTTACCTCACGAAAATAATTAGTAATTTGGTTCACGGCGACAAATTTTAACACACAAGGGTACAGGTTAACAAGTAGGGTGTATAATAAGCCTCAAATGACTACGGAAAGAAAGCCACGCCGGGTAATTTCCGAAACCAACTGCAGGCCTAATTTGTCCCTGGTGCCCAATGAAGCATACAAGGCAGTGGGCACTTTGCTAAAAGACGTTTTTCCCGAAGATGCAAGAGAAGGGGACGAGGCTTCGTGGTGGGTGCCGCAGGAAGACCAGATGGACCTGCAAACTGCGTGTATAAAATTCAAGATTGCAGGTGTAGACCACAAAGAGCTGGCGAAAATAATCCTGGTGCAAAACCCCAGGATCAGAGCCGCCCGGACACTTGGTGGCATGCCCGATAACCAGTTTGAATCCATGCGCTTAAGGCTCGCTGAGGCGATACTCCCTCATTATCCGGCAAATTACCGCACGTCGTATGAAACCAAAAAAATTTCCTGATTTTTCCTTCGAGCAAATTTACTGGACTAAGGGATGCAAGTTTGTGGCAGGGGCTGATGAAGTGGGAAGGGGAGCCTTTGCCGGGCCGGTGGTGGCGGCAGCAGTGGTTTTTCCTTTGCCAATAAGACCCAAAGTCGAAATCAACGACAGCAAGAAATTGAGCTTGCAAAAAAGGCTCGTGGCAGAAAGGTGGATCAAAGAAAACGCAGCCTTTTACGGCATAGCCGCGGTAGGCTCTGATTTTATAAATCGCTACGGCATCGTGCCAGCAACCTCACAAGTCTTTGCCCAAGCCTGCGGTATTATTAAGTGCAAGCTTGATCATGTTCTTGTGGATGGCAAATACAGGGTAAGGGAGCTACCTATAGCCCAAACGCCGATCATCAAGGGGGACCAGTTTTCTATGTCTATCGCGGCAGCCTCCATCCTGGCAAAAGTTTACCGTGATAATTTGATGCATGTCCTTGCCACAAAAGAGATTTATTCAGTGTATGGCTGGGAAAGGAATGTGGGCTATGGCACCAAGCACCATTGCGAAGCCATAAAAAAATACGGCGCGTGCAAACTCCATAGGCGGGTTTTCATCAGAAAATATATATCTCTCTCTCTGATTATTCTTCCTGTTTTTGCATTTCTATCTGGTATTTAATCCTTTTTTTCTTTTCGGCACGCTCTTCGGATTTTTTTCTATACCGCTCGCGCTCGCGGTATTCGGGGATTAATTTATGCCTGATGACCAATTTTTTAAAGCGGGCAATAAGTGCTTCATCAGATTCCTCCCGGCCGCCTTTTTTGCGTTTTTTAACAACGACCAAAATAATCGCCTCCCTTCTTGGCTAGGCTTATTGTAGCAAACGCTTTCAAAGATTTACATACAAATGCCACACTTAGGTGTGTTTAGTAGGTCTTTAATCACCACTGACAGTTAAAGCAGTATAGTTTGAAAGCACAATAGAAATATCCATAATATTGATGACTCCGTCTCTATTGATATCATACTTCCTTGTCACTTGTGTCGGGTTTACAGATAAAGCCGTGTAAACAGAAAGAATCAAGGCAACATCTTCGATGGTAATTGAATTGTTGTTGTTAAAATCGCCAGCCATCAGCGTTGATTCGAATGTAATATTGTTGTCACCTTGTTTAATCTCAATTTTTTCTAGTCTCTTTTGTAAATGGAAGGCAGGCTTGATAAATAAGTCATAAATTCCAGGTTCAACTGCTTGGACTGTGAAGTTTGCTTTATAAAGCCCATCTGAATAATTAAAAGATCTGTTTTCTTGGAAGGCAACTCCGTCAATATCCCGTAAAGTTATTAATGTTTCGAGTTGATGTTCGGCTGTTTCTGTGCCAATACTCTGTGTTTTGTAATTTATATTAAGGACCATATTTTCTGGCTCAGAAGATGGAGATGGGGTGTCACCGGGAGTCGCTGATGGCTCTGGTGCGAGGGATGATGGATTAAGTAATAGGGTGGCATTTTGTGAATTAATTATCAGATTTTCTTGGGTGTTATAATCTACAGCTTGCATGCTTTGGTTATCGAAATATATTTCTGTGTTTTGGTTGGGCTGGTTACTTATGGAGCGGAAACCAATTCTTGTCAGCTCAAAGGTGGTGGTAGGTATTTGGCTGATGTTTTGTGGTGGAACTAAAAAAACTGCATCTATTTTACCATTCAGATTTGCTTCATCTATGCTGCTGACCAGTTTAGTTCCGTCTGACAAAGCAGGTATAATATAAGCGTCGTTTTCAGGTATCACGTCAGATGTAAGATTTATCTTTGTGTGATCAAATTTTACTGTGACTCGGATAAATGCTGCTCGCTCTCCTTGTGGGTTAACTAGTATGCGCATGTCGGTGTTTGGTGGGAGAGTAGCATTTTGAGGATCAAAAAAGAGTAACACATTGGAGGCTGCAGAAGATGGCTTATAGCTCTGTTTAGTAATATATTTTGTTAGAAAAAATACAAAAATTGCGAGGATAAGTAGAATGGCCAAAGAGAAAGTTTTCTTATTAATAACCATTGCCATATAAATAAATATTAGCATTTTTTGTATAAAAGTACAGAAAAAAGAGGAGAAGAAATACTTTTTAGCTTATCGTTGACTTTGAATGATACAAAAATAATTTGCATGAACTTGCTGTTCATGCAAAAAAGGTCGGTTCGAACTTCTTTTTGGAGAATACTCAGCTAAAGCTCGAGTATAACTTCGGCTTTGCCGGCTCGCCGCGGGCGCGGGTGCTGCGAGAATATCCCGCGGTGCAGGCCCGGAGGGAATCGAACCCCCAACAAGGGTTTTGGAGACCCCTATTATTCCATTTAACTACGGGCCTAGAATTTCGTAGACCAGTTTTTTACGGGCCTAAACTAATCCATATTATACATTATTTGGATTTATTTCGAGGGTGCTCGGGGTTTGTGAGCGGCCTCGGGTCGAAAAACTTTTATTGAGATTCGGCTTGTTCGTGCTTCAGGTCTGTGATGTTTATTATCCGAAGACCCTCCACAGCAACTTCCTTTAACCAAAAAGGAAACTAATTAAATAATAACAAAAATGCTTTGGAAATAAAAACGCCGCCTAGGTTGAGAGTGGTGTGCTCTGAGCCTTTGACGGCGTTTACAGGATTTTGATGTGCGCATGTCACGAAACCTCCTCCTGCTTTTGGTTGAGTACTTTCCTTTTGGAAAGGATTTGACGGTATTGCAGACAGTCTACTTCGGCGATTTCGATGCCGGCCTTGAGCAAGGCTTCGTAGATGGCGGCAAAGAGCCCATCGTCTGCAAGGTCAGTTGAGCCATAGGCTTTTTCCGTCCTAGCAATGATATCCGCCCTTCTGAACATGGTAGCCCTTTTTTGGGCTCTCTCGGCCTTAATTTCTGCTTCGTAGCTGGTTCTTTTGTACATGTTTTCCCTCCTTGTAGGAAAAGTGCTGCCAGCCTTGGCGGGGCCACAGCTGGCAGCTTCGGTCGTTCTTGTCTAGATTGAGATTCAGTGTCTGTCGCCAGGATCTGATTGATATGTCCCATCCAGGATATCTGGCGGCACCATGTTTCTGATAACTTCTTCGGCAAGAGTAGGATCCCCGGGACTCAATGCTATCGGGCGTCGGGGATCTTTCAGCACGTCGTCCAGGGGGCTGCCGTTGAACCCTACCCGAAGCTGATATCCGGGTGCACAGCTCGGGTTGCGATGTGGCCTATCGTCTCGGCACGGGCTGAATCTGTTTCCGTAGGTAGGCATTTTGAATCCTTTCCTCTTTAAATGTGCGAAATATCCCTGAAATCAGGATAGAGAATTATACCTTATTAGCTCAAATTTAGCAATTAAAAATTAAACAAGAGAAGTAAATTATTTTAGCTTGGAGGATTCTTTGTGCTCGGTTTGTTTACGACACTTTTTGCAGAATTTTTTGATAACCAGTTTGCCCTCCATATTAACCTTGTTGCGGGTTGTAATGTAGTTTTGCGATTTACAAACGCCGCAGACCAAAGCTATGATTTCGCGATTTCCTTTTGCCATAACGATAGGTAGTTTATCACCAAGCCTGTTGTCAAGCAAGGCTTGTAGGAGCCCAAGAAGGGGATTGAACCCTTGACCTCATTCTTACCAAGAATGCGCTCTACCACTGAGCTACTTGGGCGTAAACTAGATTATACCAAAGCTTGGTATACTTAAACAGCCGTGTGCGGGAAAACAATTACTAAAATAGAATTAATAGTAATTATTTTGCTGGCAGGCGTCGTATTTTTATTCTTAAATGCCAACGGACCGGGCAATAATTTAGCTTCGGTCGCAGGCACTCCCCAAAAGCCTCAAGCCCAAAAGCCGGTAACGATAATTTTTGGCGGAGACGTGATGCTTGGTAGAACCGTCATGACCACAAGCCAGGACAAGGGTGATTATGTATATCCGTTTCGGAATATCGCACAAACCCTAAGGCAGGCAGACATCTCCTTTGTCAATCTGGAAAACCCGTTTGTGTATGGCTGTAGGCGGGACTACACAAGCATGGTTTTTTGCGCCGTGCCTGAAATGACACACGGGCTTGCCTTTTCCGGCATAGACATTGTGACACTTGCAAATAATCACTCCAGAAATTATGGCCAGGAAGGCATTGATACAACAGTCAATGTTTTGGCCGAAAAAGGCATTTTGGCAACCGGCCTCGGGGAGCTTGTAAGCATAGAAAAAGAGGGCGTTGTTTTTGGTTTTTTGGGCTTTGAATTTTTATCCCAAGAGCCGACTGACGCGGATTATAAATTGGTGCGCAGGGCAAATGCTCTGGTGGATGTTTTGCTTGTTAGCCCGCATTGGGGAGTGGAATATGGCAAGCCTACACAGGCTCAGCGTGCTTGGGCAAAAAGGCTGATAGCCGAGGGAGCGGACTTGATAGTCGGGCATCATCCGCACGTAGTGCAGTCAAAAGACATTATTGATAATGTGCCGGTTTATTATTCCTTGGGCAATTTGATTTTTGACCAGATGTGGTCCGAGGCAACCAGAAAAGGCATGCTTTTGGAGGTTACTTTTAGTGAGGGTAAGCTGAGTGAAAGAATTATTAATACCTATATGGATAATTGGGCTCAGCCAGTAATTAAGCCGGATTAAGTCTGGGACTTTACTTTTAATACCGAAATGGTGTTTACTTAATAAGAACATGCAAGCACCCAAAATAGTTGCCGCGGTTTTATCTTTGACAGTATTGGTGGTGGGTGTGGCCGTTGGCGTTTTTTTGCTTCGGAATAGCCAAACTTATTTCAATCGGGCAGCGGTGCCGACGGGAGCCGGCCGTGTCTGGCTGGAACCAAGAGGGGGAGAACTGATGAAGGGTGAGCGCCAAAAAGTAGACATCTACTTCACAACTGGTGAGGGTGACAGCGCCCACTTGATATCTGCGATCAGCTTGCGGCTGGTTTTAAATACAGATAGTATTTTAAAGCTCGTGGGCGAAAATGAAGACTTTACGGGCTTAATAATAAATCCGGATTTGCTGCTGTCCGGCTTGTGGGCAATACCGGTTAATGAATTTTTGCAAGATGGCCAGAATATGATAATTGAGCTTGGGGCTGTACATACTTCAATCACCGGCTATAAAGCTGGAAGTCCCCAGAAATTGGCCAGCTTTTACATTGAAGCCCAGGAAGAAGGCACGGCCACTTTTGCTTTTGATAGCGAGGAAAGCCATATGTTCAGTAAAGCCGATTACTCAGAGGATATTTTGCAAAATCCTGATGCCGTGAGCTTTAGGGTAGTGGTAGATAATCGTGGTCCGGAGGCTGTGGATGACTTGAGGATCGTTGACTTTTCGCTTGATAGCATAACGCTTAATTGGACTTCTCCCGTTGATCAAGGGCCTACAGGCTGGTCCCAAGTCAGCATGGTTGTAAGCAATACAGTACCAATTACCGAGCAAAATTGGGATAGTTCTCAAGTGCTCGGAGGGCATCAGTCTTACCCCGCTGGAACCACCGAAGCTTTCACATTCACCGGTAGCTTTAACCGGAACACCACTTATTATTTTGCTCTTAAAACTTATGATGACTATGACAATTATTCTGATATCTCAAACGTCGTAAGCGCGACTCCGACAGCTCCGGACTCTACTTTAGATTTTAGCTTTATGCTGCAAGGTATTAAAGCTGATAAGGGTTTGAGCCGGCAAGCCTCGGCCGATTTTACACTAGCAAGCGGTGACACTTTCAATTATCCGATAAATGTAGTGCAATCTGGCGTGAGTTTTAAGCCGGCTGTCCCGATTTTGGTAAATGATGTGGTTCCTGGAACTCCCAGGTTTTCGATAAAGGTGGCAAATTATCTAAGAAAATCTTGGAATATCATTAGCCTTAATTACGGCAGTAACATCCTAAGCACAACCCCGACCCTTATGGCGGGTGACTTTAACTCCAGTAACACCATTGACATTTCGGATATAGGCATGATATTGAGCGTCTATAATACCCTGAATGTGCCGGTGAACTCGGGGAACCAGAAATATGATGTGGATGCAAATGAAACTATCAATATTTCTGATATTGCTATAGTATTGAGTAATTATACAGCGCTTGTAGTGCGTGGAGATGAGATTTAAAATATAAGAATGAAAAAGTATTCTGCCCTGATACTTATTTTGGTAATTGCCATGACGGCTGTTGTGGTGATTGCCCTAAGCTTGGCCCTTAGGAGTGCTTCGCGCCAGGCTCCCGCTATTAATAATAATCAGGAAGAGCAAACAACCCCCCCGACTCTAGCTGATGAGACGGTAATGGAAGAAAAGCCGCTTCGCGTCACGGCCACTGCCACGGATACAGGGGAAGTTGAGCTTGTCATAGAAGCGGGGAGTGTGAAGGTGAACGCTTTTGCGCTTCGTATTTATGTGAGCGAAGACATGGGGAGCGTGGTCTTCACTCCTAATAGTGAGCTTACCCAGGCAGGCTGGGTTTATCCGATCAATGAGATTACCCAAGAAGAAGGACTCTCGATAGATATTGCCGCAGCCTACGTGAGCTCAGGTGTGTATCAATCAACTGATGGCAGCTTGGCTATAGGCATGCTTTCGGTGGATAATCTAGATGCGGACTTAGCCATTGATGAACAAGTTTCTAAAATTGTCAGTAAAGACGGCAAAATTTACCTACTAGAATTCGTTAATCAAAAGAGCACACAATAAAAAATATGAGTAAAACAAAAATCATTGTTTCAGCCATCTTTTTAATCTTTGCAATTATCGGTGTGATGGCTGGGGTATATTTGGTGCAAAGGCAGCAGGATATCAGGCGCAAGGCTGCAGTGCCTGGCGGTCAGGCCACAATTGAACTAGCCCCGACCAGTGGTAGTTTTAATGTGGGCGAGGAGTTTGACGTTAAAGTGCGCTTTGACACTCACGGCGAGGTAATTTCCGGTATATCTGTGCGCTTGATTCACAATTCGCCAGAGATCCAGCTATCAAATTCGCAGATAAATCCCACGCTGTTAAGCACTGAATGGAGCTGCCCGGTGAAGCCTTCCCAACAACAGCAGGGTAATTCCATATTTGTTGATTTGGCCTGTGTGAATTTAAGCGCGGGCGGTTTTACATCTAGCGGAGTAACCGATTTGGTGACTCTTACTTTTAAAGCAAACTCTGTGCCTTCAGTGAATCCTGTGAATTTAAGCTTTGATAACGCCTTGACGGTGATCACCAAAAAGAGCGACTCCGAAGACACATTGCTCATTCCCCAGACAACTGGTTTATATACCATTACCCAGGCTCCGGGGGAAACGACTAACCCGACACAAACTCCGTCGCCGACACCCACAGTCGCGCCGACCACAGCTCCTACAGTAAAGCCCGGAACTGGAGGCACCAATCCTACAGCCACTCCTACATCTACTCCGACTGCTACTCATACAGCCACTCCGACTGTCACGCCCACAAGCCCGGCAAAAGGTGGTTCTTCAAGCCCAACATTACCGCCGGATGTGCCGGAATCCGGTATTAGTACCCCGGTGGTTATGGGAGTGGGGGTGGGGGGCGTGCTTCTCTTTCTTGGATTACTGCTAGTTATTTAAATCAAACGCGGTGCCAAGGGTTGGATTCGAACCAACGTAGCCCATACGGGCGACAGTTTTACAGACTGTTGTATTTGTCCACTCTACCACCTTGGCTAATTTCTCTGCCTCTGAGCCGAGACAGGGATTTGAACCCTGGGCCTACTGTTTACAAAACAGTTGCTCTACCACTGAGCTATCTCGGCATCTTGACAACTTAAAGACCCCGCTTACGGGATCTAGGAAATTTCCTGGCGGAACACCAGGTGGGCTGAGCTATTCCGGCACTCACAAGGAGAAGCTGGAAACCCGCTCGACTGCGGCCCTTTCGGGCTGCAACCGCTCCGCCCTAGGCGGAACTCCCAAAACAATTTTTGGTCAGGAAATGTACCTAGATATATTCCCTTTAGCAGGGTCTAACCAAATTATACCATGAAAAAACAACCGGCTATACTAGTAAACTGCCGGGTAGCAGGATGGATGTGAGGAGATTAATAATGGGGGACAATAAGTACAAGACCGGCGATACTCCGCCCCAAATGGGGAAAATCAAAATAATCAACAGAAAGATGCCATAGTGGTGTAAAAATTGGTCGATTTCGACCGCATCGCTCGGGGGCAAGATGCCAACCAAGATTTTGCCGCCATCTAAAGGATGAATGGGCAGTAAATTAAAAACTGCCAGGATGATGTTGAGAAAAATTATGGGTGGCAAAATGGAGCCCAGGAAAAACAGCGAGGAGCTTGTGGGCATCAAAAAGTTTAATATCAGAGATAAGATGGAGGCAGTAATAAGGTTTGCTGCTGGCCCCGCCAGGGAAATGATAGCCGCGTCCCGCCTGGGATTTTGCAGATTATAGGGGTCAAACTGGACGGGCTTACCCCAGCCAAAGCGGACAACCAAAAGCATGAGTGTGCCTAAAGGATCTAAATGGGCAAGCGGATTTAAAGTAAGCCTGCCCTGGAGCTTGGGCGTAGGATCCCCTAGGTGGGTTGCGGCATAGGCATGGGCAAACTCATGGACGTCAATAGCGATGATCAAGGCCGCAAGCCACACTATAAATTGAACTGGATCTGTAAATAGAGTGCTGATCATTTGTTAAAAAGCAGATTTCATATTATAATACCTAGGTTACTAGGAGCAAACTATTATGGCAAGCATTTGTTATTTGTGTGAGAAAAAAACAGTTTATGGCCGCTCGCAAAAGCACAAGCGCGGCATTGCCGGTAAACGTTGGAAAAAAAGAGCACAGACTACACCTCGCCTCTTTAAGCCCAATTTGCAGGCTGTGACCATTATGGAAAACGGACGCGCCAAAAAAGTGACCTTGTGCACTAAGTGCATCAAGCGCCGCAAAAAAGATGCTTTTGCGCAGGCTCTCTGAGTATTTAAAATTGAAAATTTGGGTAACCTTCTTGAAATTGTTTCCAGCTAACTTCGGTTTTTCCTTCCAATTGCACTCGCTCCGGCACTAATTTATTACCCTCTAAACGGCTCGTGATAATTTTAAGTCTTTTTTGTTCTTTGTTATTCAAGCTTACCAAGCTCCAAAGCAGGGGCCACGGGCTAAAGGCACGGTTTAATCTTTCGATACCCGCGGCATTGGCGGTAAATTGCGTGTCTTTGACAAAAAAATTATCCAAGGCCGTATGAGCATCTTTACCCAAGAGAGCGTCTTTAAAAATTCCAGGCGGGATAAAGCCGTCCTCTTTGTTTATTTGGCGCGTAAGAATGGCATTGTCGTGGTTTTGGGGCTTGAATTTTATTTTTCCCGCAACATAGTTATCAAGCATCTCCAGAAGAAACTTGCTGGCGCGCTCAAACAGCCTTTGGCGTAGAGACTCATTGGTATCATCAGGCATTACCTCGGTTTTAAAGCTACTAACAATTGGCCCGTGGTCCAAAAGTTCATCCATTTTGATAATGCTTACACCTGTGGATTGTTCATTCAGGGCGATTGCTGCCTGGGTGGGCGAGGCGCCGCGGTATTTTGGCAAAAGCGACGGGTGAATATTTAAGATGCCGTATTTATAGCGGTCAAGCACTTTTTTGGGGATGATTTCCCCGTAAGCCGCAAGCACACACAGGTCCGCTTCGGGTGCATCAAGGGGATCACGGATGATGGCAATTTTTCTTTTGTGGGCAAAATTATCCACGGCGCTAAACTCCCGAAATTTTTGTCTGCCGACAATTTTGGGCGGCTGGGTGACCACAGCAAGAAGATTTTTCTGGGGTGGTTTATTAAAGCGCTTGTGCAAAGCCTGCAAAACAGGGATTACATAGCTTGGGGTGCCAAAAAAGACGATGTTCATAGCTCCACTTCCTCCCATTCGTCGCCGCGGATGTAATAAAGTGGTGATTTATGCTCAATAATATGGTCAATAAAAAGCCTGCCGTTTAAATGGTCGATCTCGTGCTGGACGATTTGTGCGGCAAAGCCTGTAAATTTTTCAGTTACTTTTTTGCCGTCTTCGCTCAGATACTCGATGATAATATGCTTTGCTCGTTCGATCGGGCCGTAATAATAAGGCAAAGACAAGCAGCCCTCAAGAATGTTGTTTGTCTTGCCTTTGTTTTTAAGCACTTGTTTGCTCTTGCTTATAACTTTGGGATTGATGATAACTTTTAAGCGGACGTTTTCCTCGGGATAATGCATGATAAAAATTTGCAAATTTTTTCCCACCTGGGGAGCTGCAAGTCCCACACCCTCGGGGTCGCTTTGCGAGATGAGCGTTTTTTTCATCTCACAGATCAACTCTTTGGTCTTTTTATCTATTTTGGCCACTTTTTTGGACTTTTTTTTGAGCGCGACGTGTTTAATGTCTACAAGTTTCATGGCTGTATTATAGCATTTATTCATTCTTTTTAAGCCTGGTTATGGCAGTTTCGTTGTTTGGATTAATATTTTTTAATACATATGTATACTCATTATTTGCTTTATAGTTTTCGCCTAGCTCGTCATACAAAAGTCCCATAAGGATCCTCGCTTTTTCATAATTGGGCTTAAGATAAATGGCCTGGTTTAGGGCTTCTATGGCTTGTTCTTTCTGGCCCATTTGCGCAAGCATGAAGCCTTCCTGGTAAAAAAGCTTGGCATTGGTGGGCATTATGGATTTTAGTTTGTTGTTAATTGCCGAGGCATCGGTGTAATTTTGATCGAGTGCCCCCATATCCAGGTAAAGATCGTGGGCCATCTCAAGCACTTTGGTGTTGTTGGGCGAAAGCTTGACTGCTAAATTGGTATAGTAAAAAGCTTTTTGTACAAGCCCATTTTGAAGGTGACAATCTGCCAGTTTAATTAAATAAAGCGGCTCTGGGTGGAGCTTGTATGCGAGTATGAGTTTGTGCGGGTTTTGAGGACTTCTTGCTGTTTTATACAAAACATCCGCGGCCCAAAAGCGAAAGACGTTAAAGAGAAAAAAGCTACTTAAAAATAGCATGATCGGGGTGAGCGGGCTTAGCGTTTTTCTTGGTGGTTTGTGTTTGTTTACAGCGACAAAGGCTGGATAAAGATAAAACAAAAGTGAAGTATTCACTGTTAAAAAGCCAAAAAACTGGCTGACCAAAAGGCTGATGTATCCGGAGAAAAGCGCAAGCTTGGTAAAAAAATGTTTATCGCGTTTTTTAGGCCAGAGAAAATACAAAGCACAAAGAATGGTGAGCATATAAGCGGTAAATCCCAGCAGCCCTTCTGTTGCCAAAATGTGGAGATAGTCGTTGTGGGCTTTGTTGTAAGTAAAATCCCATTCAGAAGTCAGGTTGTGCGCTGCCGGCCGGTATTTCCAGTAAGCATAAGCAAACGTCTCCGGGCCGGTCCCCACAAGGGGGTTATGGATAAAAATATCCCAAGCTCCTCGCCAAAGTAAAAGCCGGATTTGGGAAGAGGGCGTTACATGGATAAACGCATTTTGCTCGGGGAGTGTACCCGGTTTGGTTATTAAATAACTAAGCAAAAGCATAAAAGCAAGAATGCTTATCTTTTTGAGATGTTTTTCCTTGGTGCGGGTGAAAGTGAAAAGGGTAAATACCAAAAAAGCAGTGCCCACGGCCAAAAGCCCTGAGCGCGAGCGCGTGAAGCCTATTGCCAAAAATATTAAAAAACTCAAAACCAGGTGCTTGGATTTGTTGGCTTCAAAAAAGCCTGCGAAAGCAAATGGTAGTATGGCAGCAAGGTAGGCAGCAAGCCAATTGGGCTGGCCAAAAGTAGCAAAGACGCGTGTGGTGACGTCTTGGCTCCAGCAGGAATTGTCCGGTCTTTGGACCAAAAGCATACAAGTTACACTCAAGTTAAAGTGTTCTAAAATGGCAATGATTGTTAGGATGAAAGCTGTGAGGCTGAGGATATTGATGTGCTTTTTAACGGCTTTGAAATTGCCAAAATTTTGATAGGCTAAGACAATTATTAAGTAGCTAAAAAGCGACATCAGCCCGCCGTTAAAGCGCGAATAATAGCCCCAGAAAGACGTTTTTGGGTCCAGGGAAAAATAAGCGGATATGGCTGAAACCAGGACAAAAAATGCCAAAGCCAAGCTGTAGGAATTAAATTTAAGTCTAATAAAGCTCAAGCTAAAAGCCGTGATACCCGCAAATAAATAGACCAAGCTAAGCTTGTTGATTTCAAAAAGCTCGCTGGTGTGAGGGAAAAGCAAAAAGGGTAAAATAAAGAAAAGCAGGGAAAAAAGACGCACCATAAGCCCATTCTAGCTTACAGTGGTATACTTTGAAAACTCATGTTAAATCGCATCTTTGGACTGTTTAGTCATGATATTGGCATCGACCTGGGCACGGCAAACACTTTGGTGTTTGTAGCAGGCAAAGGTATTGTTATCCGCGAGCCGTCCGCCGTGGCTAGGCATAAAAAAAGTAAAGAGATTTTGGCTATCGGTATGGTTGCTAAAAAAATGGTGGGGCGGACGCCGGCAACGATTGAAGCGGTGCGGCCTTTGAAAGACGGCGTGATTGCGGATTTCGATGCTACGGCCGCGATGCTTACTCACTACATCCAAAAAGTGCACGAGTCGGGAACAATCATCCCCAAAATTCCGCGGCCGCGGGTAGTAGTGGGGATTCCCTCGGGAGTCACCGAAGTCGAGCGCCGTGCGGTGGTGGACGCCGCGCTTTCGGCTGGGGCCCGAAGCGCCTATTTGGTGGAAGAACCCATGGCCGCGGCCATCGGGGCAGAGCTTCCTGTGGAGGAGCCAACAGGTGTCTTTATTGTGGATATCGGTGGCGGCACCACGGAAATTGCCGTTATTTCTTTGGGGGGTGTGGTTCTGGGGCGCTCGATCCGTGTGGGCGGCGACGAGATGGATGAGGCAATCATACATTATTTTCGCCTAAAATATTCACTTCTTTTGGGACAGCCGACTGCGGAGGAAGTAAAGATTGCCATCGGTTCCGCAGCAGAAACTGAAAAAGATAAAAAAGAAAAGTTTACCGTGGTGCGCGGGCGCGATTTGGAAACGGGTCTCCCGCGCTCTCAAAAGCTGGGGAGCAGTGAGGTGCGCGAAGCTTTGTCGCCCATTGTTCAGGAGCTCGTGGGCCATATCAGAGACACTCTTGAAGAAGCCCCGCCCGAGCTTGTAAGTGACGTTATGAAGCGTGGAATAATTATGACCGGAGGAGGGTCTTTAATTGCGGGCATTTCAGACATGGTGGCCGAGGCAACGCAAACCAAAGTGCTGATAGCGGAAGACCCGATTTCTTGCGTAGCGCGCGGCTGCGGCAAAGTCTTGACCAATCCGGCTTTATTGAAAAGGATCCGCGTCACAAGCGGGTTTTAATTTTCGTACTTTGGCCCACAGTCTCAGACCTGTTTAAGGCAAAACCTAAGGCAGGCCTTTTTATTTACAAGCTTGAAATTTTAGCTGAAATGAGTGAAACTGAGGGAGAAAATGCAATCTTTAAATGTCCACTCAGTCCAAAGCTGGTTGCTTTGGTTTTCCCGCGGACTTTTGCTTCTGGGGGTCTTGGTGCTTGTCGGGCGTCTGATTGAACTACAGATCATAAAAGGCGGCTATTACCATGCCCTGGCGGAGGATAACCGCGTGCGCCGCATTACCATCAATGCCCCCAGGGGAAAAATTTTGGCAAGGGACGGCGAGGTTTTGGTGGATAATGAAGAAAGCAAAAAGCAAATCGTTTTTGATCAAAAAGAAGGCATTGTAAAAAAAGACCCGGAAGGCCGGGAAGCTGAGGAAATAATCACCCAATGGCAAAGGGTTTACCCTCTGGGCACTGCTTTTGCGCACATCGGCGGCTACTTGGGTGAGGCCAATGAAGACGAGGTCTTTCGTGTGGATGGTCAATGCCAGAACAAAGGCATAGTTGGCTTGGGGAACATGGTGGGCAGAAGCGGCCTTGAGGCTAAATACGATTGCTCCTTGCGCGGTCAAGACGGCGAGGAGCTGGTGGAAGTGGATACCTTTGGCAATAAAGTCCGCACCATCGGCAGAAAGCAGCCGATCCCCGGAGATGACCTGAAAACCACCATCGATTACCGTTTGCAAAAAATTATAGCCAACCGGTTAAGCGGCAGGGAAGGCTCGATTGTGGTCTCCAATGTGGACGGCGAAATTTTGGGGCTTTATTCCTCGCCTTCCTTTGATCCGAATGATTTTATCCAAAAAAAGGCGGATAAAATTGTAGCCTATTTTAATGACCCGGGCCTACCCATGTTTAACCGCGCTTTGGGCGGCTCCTACCATCCGGGCTCAATTTTCAAGATGGTTACGGCCACGGCAGCTTTGGAAGAAGGCGCAATTGATGTGGGTTTTGAATATACGGACACGGGTACGATTGTGGTGAATGACTATTCCTATACCAACTGGTACTTTACCCAGTACGGGAGTACCGAGGGCACAATTAATCTGCCGCGCGCTATCGCCCGCTCCACGGATACGTTTTTTTATAAAGTGGGTGAGCTTGCGGGTCCGGAAAATATTACCGCATGGGCCAAGTCCTTTGGCTATGGCAAAAAAACCGGCATTGATCTGCCCGGGGAAATCGCTGGGTTAGTGCCTTCGCCGGAGTGGAAAAAGGCAATCAAGGGCGAACGTTGGTTTTTGGGCAATACTTACCACATGGCTATCGGCCAGGGCGATTTAGAGGTAACAGCCTTGCAGGCAAATGTCATGACCGTGGCCTTGGCCGGTGGGGGCAGACTTTGCAGGCCACACTTAGTCGGGCAGGCAAGCTGTGAGGAGCTGGGCATAAGCGCCCAGACCTTGTCTGCCATCCGTGAAGGCATGCAAGCGGCTTGCAGCTCGGGGGGCACGGCTTATCCTTTTTTTGATTTTGCCCCGCAAGCTGCTTGCAAAACGGGTACAGCCGAGACTTTAGATGAAGATAAAACGCATGCTTGGTTCACTGTCTATGCTCCGGTTGAGCACCCGGAAATAGTTGTAACTGTGCTGGTCGAAAACGGCGGTGAAGGTTCCCAGGTAGCGGCTCCTATTGCCCGTGAGATTTTTGACTGGTGGTTTCATGATAAAAATTTTACCGCGGATGACAATTAAGAGTTTATCCTTGAGTGATAGCGGTTATCCTGCTTTATTAAAAACAATCGCAGGGCCTCCGGAAAAGCTTTTTGTGAATGGTAAGATTGAGCCCAGGGATGCCTTGGCTGTAGCCATCGTAGGATCAAGAAGAATGACTGCTTTTGGTAAAGCCAAAGCCAGGCAATTTACCCGGGCACTGGTTCAAGAAAATGTGACGATTGTTTCCGGCATGGCGCGAGGTATAGACACCGAGGCGCATTGGGAAGCTGTAAAAAATGGTGGCCGGACAATCGCCGTCTTAGGTTCCGGGTTGGATGTAGTTTATCCTCCAGAAAACAAAGCCTTGTATCGAGAAATTGTAAACCACGGAGCCGTTATCAGCGGATTTGAGCCCGGCACGCAGCCTTTGGCGCAAAATTTTTTAGCCAGAAACAGGATCATTGCCGGCCTTGTCTTGGCTGTAGTGGTGATTGAAGGTATGCGAAAAAGTGGTACACTTTCCACTGCTGCCCATGCGGCAAATGAGGGGCGTGAAGTCTTTGCCGTGGCCGGTGTCAGCGATGCGCCCATGGCACAAGCCACCACCTGGCTTATTGAAAACGGGGCGCAGGTTGCAAACGGGCCGGAAGATGTTTTAGAGTACCTAAGTACTGTTATAAATTTTAAATGAATCTTATCGTCGTCGAATCACCAACTAAAGCGCGCACTCTGGGGCGGTTTCTGGGGCGTGGCTATTTGGTCGAAGCCACCATGGGCCACATCAAGGATTTGCCCAAAAGCAAGCTCGGGGTGGATATTGATCATGGCTTTGAGCCGGATTACATCCGCGTGCGCAAAAAAACTGACGCGGTGCATAAGATCCAGACTCAAGCCAAAAAAGCTGAAATGGTTTATCTGGCTTCAGACCCGGACCGCGAAGGCGAAGCCATTGCCAAGCATGTGATGGAGGAGCTTCCGGGCAGGAAAATCAAGCGCATTGTTTTTCATGAAATTACCAAAGAGGCAGTGGAGCATGCCATGCAAAACCCCCGCGATATTGATGACTGCCTGGTGGATGCCCAGGTGGCCAGGCGCGTTTTGGATCGCTTGGTGGGCTATAAATTGTCGCCTCTATTGTGGCGCAAGGTTCGCCGCGGCCTTTCTGCCGGGCGCGTGCAAACAGTTGCCGTGCGTTTGATTGTCGAGCGCGAGCGCGAGCGCGAAGCCTTTAAACCCCAGGAATATTGGGATATAAGCGTAGACGTCAAAACCAAAGCGGGCCAGGGCTTTACAGCAGCGCTAAAAAAAATTAATGGTAAAGCCATCGCCATAGGAAACTCAAAGGAAGCAGGTGAGGTAGTCGGAGATCTTAAAAAAGCGGCTTACAAGGTGGACAGCCTGGAAAGAAAAGAAGTGCGGAGCCGCCCGTATCCTCCCTTCACCACCTCGACCATGACCCAGGCTGCCTCCAGGCTCATGAGCTGGTCCAGCAAAAAAACCATGAGCGTGGCCCAAAGGCTGTATGAAGAGGGCTTGATCACTTACCACAGGACGGATTCTTTTAATCTTTCACCATCGGCAGTAAACGCCGGCAGGAAGTACATAGAAAAAAATTACGGCAGCAAGTATTTGCCTGAAAGCCCTAGGTTTTATAAAACCAAAAGCAAAGGCGCCCAGGAAGCACACGAAGCCATCCGGCCCACCAATCTGGCCCAGGCTGCGGATAACTCCTGGCCCATGCAGGGCAATTTTGCGGGAGATGCCAAAAAGCTTTATAACTTGATCTGGCGCAGATTTTTGGCATGCCAGATGAATGATGCGGTTTATGATCAAACTACAATTGATGTTGAGGGCAAGGCTAGCAAAACCTATGGCCTCCGTGCAGTTGGCCAGATTAGGAAGTTTGACGGCTGGCGACGAGTGATGGGTGGCGCCGGGGAAGATGTGGAGCTGCCGGCAGTTACCAAGGATGAACCCTTGGACTTGGTCAAAGTAAATTCTGAGCAAAAGTTCACTACCCCGCCCGTGCGCTTTAATGAAGCAACCCTGATAAAGACCCTGGAGAAACTGGGCATCGGTAGGCCGAGCACGTACGCGCCCAGCAT
>CAZSLA010000005.1:0-39154 GCA_964607795.1 uncultured Gammaproteobacteria bacterium | reverse complement strand
CTGAGCGAACGAGTTTTGAAAATGCGCTGGTGGCTTTGGCGGTTAAGGGAACGCCAAAAGCGGAGCGCACTCCCAGAGTGGAGCAGGTCTTAAGTTTAGTAGGTTTGTCCGAGCGGGCACACCTGTTTCCCTCCCAGCTTTCGGGCGGTGAGCTGCAGCGCGCGGCCCTTGCCCGGGCTTTGGTGGTGAATCCAAAACTGGTTTTTGCAGATGAGCCAACGGGCAACCTGGACCCCAAAACGGCCCAGGGCATTATGGAGCTTTTGGATCAAATTAATAAGGAAGGCAAGACCGTAATTATCACCACCCACTCGCATGAGTTTGTTAAACTAATGAAAAAGCGGGAGATCGTAATCGAGGAAGGCAGGCTTACCCATGATTCTGATCCCCAAGAACTGGAACCCAAAGAAGAAAAACCAGAGCCGGAGGAGCCGCAAACATGAGCCATATCGCCACTAGTTTCCAAGCCGTGCGCCGCTCGCCATTTCAGGCAATGGCGGCAATGAGCGTTTTAACTCTTACTTTTTTTGTCACAACCTTGTTGGCCGTGCTTGTCTATTCTTCAAACCAGGTTGTGAATTATTTTTCCACCAGGCCGCAGGTGATTGTGTTTTTGCACAAGGATGCCACAGACAGCGAGCGCGATGATATTTTTAATACCCTGGAAAATGACCCTCGGGTGCAGGATGTGGTATTTGTTTCCAAAGAAGAAGCCCTTGCCATTTACAAAGAAGCCAATGCGGACAACCCGCTTCTGGGGGAGTCTGTGAGCCCTTCGGATTTGTCTGCAAGTGTGGAGTTTTCCGTGGTTGATCTTGATTTTACCCAAGAAATAATCGACGATATTTCGGGCTATAGCGGGGTAGATACAGTGAGCTTTACCGCCAATTTGGGTAGTGCCTCATCGCTTCGTGATGTGATAGAGAGATTGAAGACGAT
Source organism: uncultured Gammaproteobacteria bacterium (assembly GCA_964607795.1). Taxonomy (GTDB): domain Bacteria; phylum Patescibacteriota; class Microgenomatia; order UBA8517; family UBA8517; genus DYGT01. Next base: position 38,215 of record CAZSLA010000005.1, on the reverse strand, counting down.
CACTTATTATATCCGCGTTTTTGGTTTGATTGCGGTTTTGGTGCTTGCTGCAACTTCGTTTTTGGTACTTTTGGTGGTGATGGGCATGCGCATTTCCATGCGCAGAGCTGAGATTGAAAACCTGGCCCTCATTGGCGCCACTCCAGGCTTTATCCGTATCCCTATCATTTTTGAGGCCATTACTTATGCCGTCTTGGGCGTGATTGCCGGCTGGCTTTTGGCGTCTGTTTTGGTAATGTATGCCACACCTGCTATCTTGGGCTATTTCGGCGAGATACCGGTTTTGCCTGAAAAAAGCACAGACTTTTTCCTTCTTATTAGCGCCATCTTGGGCGGGGAACTTTTGATAGGCATGGTGATTGCCCTTATGGGTAGCATGGCCGCGGTTTCCCGTTCCCTGCGCATGGTAAAATAAGAGGAGCTTATGAAAAAGCTGTCCTTAATTTTTTTTATAGCCTTAGTAGTATCCGGTCTTTTATTTTATAAAGAAGCTCCGGTAAAAGCCGAAAACCAGCAGGAAAAGCTCGATCGCCTGGGCAGCCAGATCAGCGAATACACGCAAAAAATTACCGAGCTTCGGGCCAAGGCTGGTACGCTTGCTAACCAGATTGCTCAGTTTGATGCGCAGATCCGCCTGACCGAACTAAAAATTGACCAAACCCAGGAGCAGATTATTCTTTTGGGCGGGCGTATAGACCAGTTACAGATTTCTTTGGAGGATCTGAAAAGTGCCTTTTCTCAAAGGGCGGTTGAGACCTACCGCATGTCCAGATTGAGTGACTCTGCTTTGATTTTGTTTTCCGCGCCGGACATCAACAAAGCCGTTTCCCGCTATCATTATTTAAAGCGTATCCAGGAATCAGACCGCAAACTTTTAGAAAAACTGGAAAAAGCGCGTACAAGCTATGTGGAGCAAAAAGATGAATTGGTGGAGCTGGAGGCTGTATTGGGCGTACAAAAAGAAGAGCTTGATGGACAAAAGGCTGCCAAAAACCACCTTTTGGCAGAAACCAAAAACGACGAAGCAAAATACCAGGATTTGCTGGCCCAGGCAAAAGCCGAATTTGAAGCCATTCAGGCTATTATCGCCGGCAAAGGTGATGAGACCGAAGTTCGCAAAGTGAGCAAAGGCGAGCGCATCGCAAGCATTATCCAAGGCCCGTCGTGTAATTCAAACGGCACGCATTTGCACTTCATCGTCAGCCAAAATGCGGCGGCTTTGAACCCGTTTACTTACCTTAAACCCATTGATTATGAGAATTGCTCCGGCAGTAGCTGCGGAAGTGGCGACGGCGATGCCTTTGACCCACACGGTTCCTGGGATTGGCCGATTTCTGCGCCAATTAAATTTTCCCAAGGCTTTGGTTATACTTGGGCAGTACAAAACTCCTGGGTTGGCAGGATTTACCAGTTTCACAATGGCATTGATGTCAATAGCGGTGATTCAAGCGTGAGGGCGGTGCAGGCGGGTGTCCTGTTTCAGGGCAGCTACACCGGCTCAGACGGCTGCCGCTTGCGCTATGTGCGTGTCCACCACGACGAAGGCGGCCTGGACACTTTTTATTTGCATATTAATTTTTAATTGCATTACATACATGTACCGATGTTTGAAGGCAGGCTTAAATTTTGCGGTTGTGGTCATAGTCGGTAGTTATTTTTCCCCAAGTGTTTTAGCTATGGAATTTGTAATTTCCAACGCTACTGTCTCCAGTGACAATATTATTGCAGTTGATATCGCCATGAACGAAGTGAGTGTCATCAATTGCCCCAGCGGCAAGTGCTACTTGCAGGGTTTTTTGAGCAAAAAAGAGGCAAGCAAATATTTTGGTTTTACTGAGAATACTAAGGGTGATTGGATTGCCTACCAACCAAAGCCAGAAAAGGCATTCATTGTAAATAACTATTTAGCATGTGAGATTGTGGAGGCGGCCTGCCATGTAGTGGGAAGGATGAAGTTTAACCATGATGACCCTAAATACGAAGGCCCAGGTGAGTATGAAGTAAAATTTGCCCGATATACCGGTGAATCTGATAATAAAGCCGGTGAATATACCAATGCCTTGACTATCAATCTGGCTGTCGCCACGCCCGCGTCCACGCAAACGCCTACTTCTGGGCCTACCTATACTCCTACGCCCGTGCCCATAGAAACACCAATTCCGACCAACACCCCAACCTCCAGGCCTACACGCACCCCAACCCCCAAGCCTTCGCCCAATCCGACAATGCGTGCCACAAAAAATCCCGAGGTCATGGGACTTAATAAAGAGTTCATTGACCCTGTTATTTCCCCCACACCCCAGGTGGCCGCTGACGCAGGTATCAGAATGCCGATTATAGCCGGTGCCTTGGTTTTTGGTGGTATCGGCTTTTTGTCTGCAGCGGGCTATCCGATCCTGAAGCGTTATAAAGCCACAAGAGCAGACAAGTTGTGACTTCCACTTGCTATAATAAAAAATATGCAAAAAAAAGATATTCGCTTTTTTATCTGCTTTTGGCTGCCCGTTATTTTTTGGCTGGGCGTCATTTTTGCTTTTTCCAGCTTTCCCACGGGTATGGCCACGGAAATAATCTGGTGGGACTTTATTATCAAAAAAACGGCGCATGTGGTGGAGTATGCCATTTTGTCCCTTTTCTTGTACCGCGCGTTGATTAATTCGGGCATTCCCAAAAATAAAGCCGGATCCATGGCAATTATTTTATCTATGCTTTACGGGCTAAGCGATGAATACCATCAATCATTTGTCCCGGGGCGCACGTCCAAGCTTCGCGACGTGGGTTTTGATACAATAGGGGCTATTAGCATCATATATATAGTATGGAATTTATTACCAACAATGCCCTTGAGACTCAGAAAGTGGGCAGAGAAATTGCAAGTCGCCTAAAGGGCGGGGAAGTGTTTGCTTTGGTCGGCGATCTTGGTGCCGGCAAAACTACTTTTGTCCAGGGTTTTGCTTTTGAACTTGGCGTGAAGCGGGTTACCTCTCCAACATTTATTATTATGCGCAGCTACCGCGCGGCCGATAAAACCAAGATGCTTTACCACCTGGACTTTTACAGATTTGACAATAACATCAAAAGTGAGCTTGATAATCTGGGCATTACCAACATCTGGGGCAGGCCGGAAAACATTGTTTTAATTGAATGGGCAGACAAAGCAAAGGACTTTTTACCCTCCAATACTCAGTTTGTCACTTTTGAGTATCTGGATGAGAATACAAGGAGGATAATTATATAAAGATGATTGTATATATCGATAGTTCAGAGTCCGACCAAGTCACCATCAAACTTAACGACCAGGAAATCGTCTCTGATGCGCTTTTGGACAAAAGCCAGCTGGTTCTAAAATTGATTGTTGATAGTTTAGAAAAAAAGGGTTTAACGCTGGCGGACATAAAGGCCGTAAATGTTTACCGCGGTCCTGGCTCTTTTACTGGTCTACGGGTGGGACTTGCGGTTGCAAATACCTTAGGCTGGGCTTTGGACATAAAAGTAAATGGCAGAAACATCAATAAAGATGGCCCGGTGCTCCCGGTATACGAATAGCTCTTGACAAATTCGCTTTTTTAAATGTAAGATGCTTCATGCAATTTAAGAGTCTGCTTATTGGCGGTGTAATAGAAAAGCTATGAGATTTATTTCAAGATTACCAAAACGCTTAGTACTTATCTTCATTTTTATAATTGGTGTGATTGTAGTAGCGCGCTTTTTGTCTCCTGATAAGGACTCGCCAGAAACCACTACAAGTGCGGAAAACATCGTTGAAGCTAAGGAGGTCCAATCCCTGGACCGTGAATTTATTTTTCCCTTAAGAAGCGGCACGGAAGACATCAGTGAAATTAAATATTTTCTTGATGATGTGGAGCTTAGGGAGGAAATCGTCGTCCAGGGCCAAAAGGCCACGGCGGTCCCAGGGAGGATTTTTTTGATTGTGACTTTAAAGATCTCCAACGAATTTGAGCAAACCATCGAAATGAACACCCGCGATTACCTGCGCCTGATCATTGACGGCAACCAGAATGAAAAACTGGCTCCGGACATCCACAACGACCCGGTAGAAATCCAGGCAATTTCCACCAAATACACTCGTCTGGGTTTTGCCATTGATGATAACGATAAAACCTTGGCCTTGCAAATCGGTGAAATCAACGGCGAAAAGGAAATAATTGAGCTTGATTTAAGGAAATAATGTTTGTAGTAAAAAATAATCAGGGCAAAAATGTGGCTTCGAGCTTGATCGGAGAGATCGTGGAATCTATCAATAGTGTCAAGCCTTTTGGCAGTGTGGAGATCTACGTCCAAAACAGTGAAGTGACACAAATTACCATGCGTAAAATCAGAAAAACAAATGGCATAACTTATGGAAAAAAGGATAAATAGGGGCTTGACAAACTAGGTAGAAATTGTAATCTGAATATGTAAATATTCTGCCCCATAAGATCTGTCAATTAGGATAGAAAATTTAAAAATTAGTAAGTAAATAGCTGACCGCAAACGGAGGCTTTTGAGCTTAACACACGAAGTTGAGCTTGGAAGCCTCCGTTTTTTTGGAGGGAATGAAATGTCTTTTACCCCGCTTGAGCGGGGAAGAGCAAAAAGGAAGGAGGTGATATAGATGATTAAAAGAACAATCGCATCATTCGTAGCAGCTGCCGCGCTTTTGGTTAATACTTCTGGAGCTGTTTTGGCACAATCAGTGGTGCTTGAAATTTCTGGCGCCAATGGTGCCGGATCGGACAATGACATCACGGTAAACATGGAGCAGACAACCGGCGTCGAGCAAAACAATAACGCTGTGGTTGTTAACAATATAGTTGCTAGCAGCAAAACAGGAGGTAACAATACCGACAGAAATACTGGTGGTGACACTGGTATTAGCACAGGTAATGCTACAAGCGAAGTAAGTGTTCAAAATACTCTCAATTCCAACGAAGTCGATGTTTCCGGATGCGGAACTTGCGGTGAGGCAGTTGAGGCAAAAATAACAGATAATGGTGCTAATACCAATAATGATATAGTCCTCAACCTTGGTACTAAAGAGAGAAAAGAAACCGACACCTATGTTAACCAAAATAATTTTGGAAAGGTAGTAAACAACGTTGTTTCAAACGCAGGTACAGGCAGTAACCGCGCAGATAGAAACACCGGTGGGTCTGTTTATGTATCCACAGGAAACGCTGCCAGTACCGCTGGTGTAGTTAATACCCTTAATGCCAATTCAGCCTATCTCGGTGGAAGTGGCCCGAGCACCGGCCTTAGTGCCCTAATTGCCGGCAATGGTGCAGAATCAGACAACGACATTGTCCTAAATGTTGATCGCGGGGTTCTGGTGGACCAGGACAATATTGCTAGTGTCTGGAATAATATTGGTGCAAGCGCCTTTACAGGCGGAAATTCGGTCGATCGAAATACTTCTGGTATGGTAAGTATTGAGACTGGTAATGCCACAACTACTGTAGGTGTAGATACAATGGCGAATTTCAATTATGCCAATATCGATTGTGGATGTTTAATGGGTGTTAGTGCCAAAGTTGGCGCAAATGGCGCTGACTCAAATAATACTATCAAGGCTACTCTTGGTGGTGGAAATTGGTTAACACAAAACAACAACGCCGGAGGTTTTCCTTTTTGGTTTGGAGGCTTTAACAACAAAGTTACTGCAGATGCAGTAACAGGTATCAATGGTTCTGATTATAATGGTGGTGGCGCAAATGGCGACCCATACATTGGGACTGGAGATTCTGTTGTTACTGTCGGTGTGAAAAATACCGGAAATGCCAACGTGTATGGAGACATGATGCCTGATTCTATAATGGATAAACTTCCGTTTTCTGGAATCAGTTTGAATATCTCCTTTAACTTAGGAGATTTTCTTGACTGGCTAATGTCTGCTTAATATACGTACCTTGGGTATTTGGGTGGGGTGGCTAACATTTCGGCGCCCACCCATAAACCCACGGACAAGTTTAATAATTTACCTTTGTAAATCATACCGGGGTATATAAAAGTAAATGCTTAAACAACCAAAATTAAGATTAATGTTTATAAGCCTCGCTACAGTATCGATTTTGATGCATAGTTTTGTAGGTTTTGTCATGGCTGCTCCGATCGTGCCTGCTGCACCTGCGGCTCCAACCGCGCCCAGTGATCCGTCTGCGCCAAATGCTCCGAGTGCGCCTGCGGCGCCATCAGCGCCTGGTGTGCCTACCATCCCGACCTCTCCCGAGGCTCCGGCTGCGCCTGCGGCACCCATGCCACCAACTTCGGGAGTCCCCGCCCCAACTGCGCCACCAACACCTTCGCTTTCAGTTACTACTAGCAAGTCAGAAGCTCCTGCTGTCAGTTTTTTGCCGGATACACAAGTTCAAAAAGAAACAGGCACTAGCGAAAACAGCCAAGTTACGGGATCAAGTGCGGACGGCAATGTGGGTGACGCAAGTGTGGCAACAGGCGGTGCCACCAATAATGCAAGCATTTTGACCGATGCTAATAAAAACCTTACAACTTCAAGCGTAGGCATCGGGGGTATAAGTGTTAAAAATACCGAAAACGGGGCAGATTCAAGCAACAGTTCCACAGTAAACAGTGATACACTAACACAAACCGGCCAGCAAAATAGCGCCAGCGTGGTTAATAATCTGAACCAAACAACCACCACTGGCAATAATAGCGCTTCCAAAAATACAGGGGGGGATTCAACGATTACCACTGGGGATGCCAATACTACCGGTAACATAATTACTTCAGTTAATACTAATGTGGCCGGCGTTTCGGTGTATGAATTTAATGTGGCAGATGACCACAACGGCGACATTATCCTGGCCTTCACTCCGGAAAGCACCGTCTCGGCGGTCAATCAGGCAAATGGAGCGGGGAGTACAAATAATGCGACCGTAAATAGTGATGATTCCGACTCCACCTTTCAGGCAAATGATGCTGATGTTTTAAACAATATGGTTTTAGAAGCCAATACGGGTAATAATCATGCGGATAGAAACACGGGTGGGGATTCAACGATTACTACCGGTGATGCGAATGTTTCGGCCAATATCGTTACTCTTGCCAACAATAATATTGCGGGGAAGCTTGTGTATGCTGTGGTCAACATTTTTGGCGATCTTATTGGTAATATTATTTTGCCCCAGGAGGCCCTGAGTGCCTTGACTGCGGCGAATACGGGAAATGGATCTGATTCTACCAATACAAGCACCGTTAACCTCGCAGATACCGAGCTTGTCAATCAGTTTAATAGTGTTGATATTCAAAATAATCTTGTTTTTGATGCCAATACGGGCGGCAATGATGTTTCTCGAAACACGGGTGGCAATTCGAACGTAGCTACGGGCGATGCTAGTATTAAAGCGCAAGTTATTAATATTGCCAACCTAAACATTATAAGTGGGGATGCGTGGCTCGTGATTGTCAACGAAGCCGGCAACTGGATCGGTAAAATTATTGGCACAAATGGCAATGTCTTCGGCTCGGTTTTATTGGAATTTGCCATGGGAGCGGACGGCTCGATAAACGTCACAAATGAAGATAACGGCGCGGACAGCAGCAATAGTGTCACCGTCAACCAAAACTCACACCAGAACATTACCCAAATCAATAATGCCAATATTGTCAACAACGTGCAATTGAGCGCTAACACAGGGGGTAATAGCTCCTCCAGAAACACTAATGGTGACTCCACAATCACTACCGGGGATGCCAACATTATTGCCAACTTGATAAATTTTGCCAATAATAATATTACCGCAAGCGGTAATTTGTTTGTCACGGTGGTGAATATCTTTGGCAGTTGGGTCGGCGACTTTTTTGGCCCAGGAATGAACGCTCCCTTGGCTGACCATCAAGATACCAAAGAAGGCTCAAATAACACAGGCAAAGAATCAGCCCGTGGCGGTCAAAGCACTACGCCCGCTCAATCCACGACAAGCCAAAGCACCAACAGTAATAACTCAGGCTTAGATACGCCCGTCAACCAAACAACTGTTTCCTTGCCCCGGACTTTAGCATCGCACGTTGTGAGTAATGTGAAGCAAATGGTTGGCCAGATTTTGGACGAGGGCATCACAGACGTCCAGGCAGAGGAACTCAGCCCCGAAACCCTGGCTAAAAAGGGAGACAAAAAAGATGTTAATATCAACTTAGCTTGGGGGATACCCCTGGGGGCTTTACTTTTATCTGGCGAGTATTTAAGAAGAAGGTTTATGGGCCAATGAAATATATAAAAATTACAGGTTTTTTGACGCTTCTTTTTTTTCTCCTGCCGCCTTCTGCCTCTGCTCTGGAAATTACCGTTGAAGGCAATGGTGAGAGTTCCAGCCAGGAAGTTAGCGTCCAAAATGAGCAAACCACTCAAGTTAGCCAAAACAACGCTGCGAGCGTCCAAAACAATGTTGACATTAATGCTTCTTCAGGGGGAAATAGCGCAAGCGGCAATGCCGGCGAAAATACAAATATTTCCACAGGGGCGGTACAGGCCAGCGAAGCCATAACAAATGCTCTTAATAGTGCATCTGCCAGCCATGCATGCTGTGACGGCCAAGGGACCACAATCACGGTTTCAGATAATGGCGCCAATTCCACAAATACTGTGGAAGCTCACACAAGTGTAAGTACACAAATCAATGTCAGCCAGACTGCGGGCATTAATAATACCACGCGTATTTCTGCTAATTCCGGCGGCAACCAGGCAAATAATAATGGTGGCAATGTTTCTATCTCAAGCGGCAATGTGGTAGTGGAAAACAAAATCACCAATAAAAATATTAATGGTGCTGAGGTTTATATTGGCCAGGGAGGAATAAACATCAGCATCATAGTTTCCGGAAACGGCGCAGAAAGCACCAACAAAATCAGCTTCAGCCAAAATGCCATCAATTGGGTGGAAATTCAAAGCATCCTTCTTTTAAATAACATCACTTTGATCGATGCCAATTCCGGCAGGAATGAAGCCAATGGTAATCTGGGGGATGTGACGATCAGCACAGGGAATGTGAATATCAAAACAGAAGTGGAAAATAAAGACATTAATACCAGTAAAACCGTGATCGACTGCTGCAAGGATAATGGGCATGACGACAACGATGGTGATGATGATGACGATAATCCGCCTCCGGTGACGCCTCCAAGTGGCGGTAATGGCGGAGGCGGTAGTAGCAGCAACGGAGGCGGCAGTAGCTCCCAGGTTTTGGGCATAACCGTGGGCCAGATCTTGCCGGCCTCGGGCACTCCTTGGTTTATTTACATGACTTTGGCCAATATTTTCACCTTTTTGCTCGGCCTGTATTTGCGTTTACGCGGAGGCCGCTCGCCCTCACCCATGCCTATTTATGCCTAAGCTTTGGTGTATAATGGCCCCATGCAGCTCAAACAACTCGGTTCGCTCCTCATAATTTTTTCTTTTGTCAGTTCAGCGTTTACCTATTATCCCTTACTCAAACTTTTTTTGTTTCCGTCTGTGACACCAGGCATTAAAAGCGCTTCAGGGCTATATATAGAAATTCCCAAAATCAACGCTTCTTCTGAAATTATCCCCGATATAGACCCTAACAATAGGCCTATTTACGAAGAGGCTTTGAATAAGGGAGTTGCACATGCGCAAAACACCGCTCTGCCGGGTGAGGGCTTTTCTTTTGTTTTTGCCCACTCAAGCCTGCCGCCGTGGAAAATGACCAGGGTAAACACGCCCTTTTTGCGCCTGGGAGAACTTGAAGCAGGGGATGAAATAATTGTTTATAAATACGCCAAGCGCCTAAGCTTTGCTGTAGAATATATTGAAGTGGTCAGCCCGCATGAAGTGGATAAAGTTTATGGCACTCAAGAGCCATATCTGGTGCTTATGACTTGTAGCCCCGTGGGCGTAAGCTTGAGGCGTTTATTGGTTTTTGCCAGACAAGTTGAGATGAGATAAAATATAATTATATGTTTTCTCAAATTATTATAGCCATTACCGCGCTTGCAATTGTAGCATTGGCTACTGTAGTCAATCATGGGGTTGCCACTCCCGAGCCAACAAATTCTCCGCAAATAAATGCTACATCAAAACCCTCTAATTTACCGGATTTAACACCAATTCCAACGCCAGTACAAACGCCAAACACTCAAGATAATGATATTAATGTGAGTACTGAAAATACCCTGACTGTCTGGTATTACCCGGGCTCAGAAATTGCGGAAAATAGGGCTGGATTTTTGCTCATGACCACGGGCGACAACCCCTCCAAGGTTACCGCTTGGTATAAACAAAAAATCACCGATCTTAACTTAAATGCTACGAGTGTAATTACAACTACTGCCAATGAAAAAACCTTAAACGTCATTGCGGCAAGTGGGAATGGCATGGATATTAAAGTAAAAGTATCTTCCGAAGGCGGAGGCTCACAGATAACCGTAGAATACTGACATGCTCAAGCGCTTTTTGCTTTTAACTATTTTATTTCTGATACCACTTGTGTTTGGCACCGATGTGTCTGCCCGGGTTCCCAAGCGCACTACGTACTACATTGACAGCATCAAGAGTAGCATTAATATTAACCGGAACCGCTCAATCAGTGTTACCGAAACTATTGCAGTTTATTTTCCTGAGCCCAGGCACGGCATTTTTCGCTATATTCCCTATCGTTATAAGCGCGACGGTAAGACCATTTCTACAGCCACAAAAGTAAATTCCGTTACAGATGACGCAGGCAAGGACTTGCCCTATAAAACCAGCCGTGACGGGAGCAATTTAGAAATAAAAATTGGTGACCCTGACAAAACGGTTACAGGGTTTAATACTTATGTAATTACTTATGAGGTTAATAATGTGGTTTTAGATTATGAGGAGCATACAGAACTTTACTGGAACCTGGTGGGGGATAAGTGGGACACGGATATTTTGGTTGTTTCGGCTACAGTAACCAGCAACTTTGCAGACATAACAAAAGTCACTTGCTGGGCCGGCTATACGGGTACCACTCAGCAGGATTGTGCCGGAAAATTGCTATCTTACCAAGGCGCTGAATTTGTCTCCACTAATCCCATTTCACCCGGGGAGGATATGAGTGTGGTGGTGGGGCTAAGCCTTCAAAATAGCCTTACCGGACCAACGGCTTGGGAAAAGTTTATAAACACATTTTTGCGCTATTTTGGCTTTGTACCCGCCTTTTTGGTGCCCGTTTTAGCATTTGTTCTTTGGTACCAAAAAGGCCGTGATAAAAAATATGCAGGGGATAATGTTTATTATCAAGCCGAAAACGCGAGAGAAAAAGCGGTGCCGCTTTTTGACCGGCCGCATCTGCCTTTGGTTTATTACCCCATCAATAATCTCACACCTTCCCAGGTGGGGGTGCTCCGGGACGAGCGGGTGGACATGAGTGATTTAGTGGCAGAAATTATTGAGCTAGCGAGGCTTGGTTATATCAAACTCAAAAAGGTAGAAGGCAAAGGCTTGTTTGGGAAAGACGATTATATATTTACCCGTACAAACAAAAAGGGAGATACCCTTAAAGATTATCAGATGTATTTGTTGGAGAAGTTGTTTTTGGATAAGTACGTCAAAGACAACAAAGTGCGTTTGTCTAAGCTTAAAAACAGTTTTTATAAATATTTAGCCGAATTTAAAAACAAACTTTATCAGAACATGAAGGATGAGGAATATTTCCTCCAAAATCCGGGCAAAGTAAGAAATATTTGGCTAGTTTTGGGTATATTTGCTGGCATTGTACCGTTAGTATTGGTTTTTGTGCTTATGACTTATTCGGGTATGCTTCTTGTTCCCCAGCTATTTTTGGCAACCGTGGGCTTGGTCGTAACCATATTATTAGCCTACAATATGCCAAGGAAAACTCCGGAGGGTTACAGCCTATACAGGCAAATTAAAGGTCTTGAGTTTTTTATTAAAAAGGGTAAGTGGCGCTATGAGGTGTCTGAGAAAAAATTGTTTTTGGAAGAAATGCTTCCTTTGGCTATAGCATTGGGGGTAGTTAGTGAGCTTACGCGCGATATGGAAGATCTTAAGCTGGAGCCGCCAAATTATATGGCGGGCTTTGCTGCAGCAAATTTAAGCTCTAGTATAAACTCGTTTCAGACTACTACCAGCAAAGCCCTGGCAACCGCACCTGGCGGCTCGCGCGGCAGCGGATTTAGTGGTGGTAGTTCCGGTGGGGGTTTTGGCGGGGGCGGAGGAGGAAGCTGGTGATGGCAGAAAAAATTATTACTATGTCTCTCTGCTCATAAAGCCACGCGCTTTAGCGCGTTGGATGTAGAATAGTCAGATAGAGCCGAGAAGAAATTAATACCATCACCGGTAAAACCTTCCGCCCGCCATGCCCGCTGGAAGACACCGGTGAGTTTTGTCTAATAGATGTGGGTAATAATGATTAAAATAGTTCGGATTGAAAAGTGTTACCTTTTATGTAATGCTAAATTATGAGCAAGCAAGTCGTCTAACAAACACTGGAAAAAAGCAGGCTTTAATCTACTTGTATGATACAATTTTCCTGTTTTCGGCAAGCACCTTAAAGAAATAAAGGAGGCAGGAGTGATCAGTAGAATCGCAATCCTCAGATAACCCGGGCGCAATAAACAATTTACCGGATCGGAGGTTGCGGGAAATCGAAGGGCAAAGCCTGAGTCCATGCTGGAGCGCTTGCACTTGCCTCTATTTTGTGTGTTAAAATGCCTTGATGGATGCCATTGAAATACAGAAGCTTACTTCCCCGGACATAGAAATAAACCCCCAGCTAGAAATAGAAAAAGGCATGTATGAGTTAGCTATAAAATGGCTGACAGAAAAAAGTGGCGTTTGTGCCAGGCTCAAGGATTGCCTGCCGGTCACGCGCAGTAATTTAGGATCCATGGTAGATTTGCAGGCAAACATTGCTAGAGTATTTCTTCATATGTCTTACTGGAGCGCTAGTGACCCCAGGATTGCCAGGTTTCTTGGGCTAGACATGGGAAAAGGTGGGAACCTATGGCAAGCTTTGTATGGTAAATACAATGATTCGCTAGTGTGCCGCTTGGGAAGGGGCATGTATGAAGATGTGTATAGCACGTTCATCGGTCCCGCGTCCGTGGTGACTTTTTGTGAGCTATTGCAACGTGCAAGCCCGGATGCTTTTTCCAAATTAAATCCTTTGTCCATAATCGCCTCAGCCAAAGATGATATAGAAAATAAAATAGATTTGGTTTTAGATTTTGGTACTACCAATAAAGACGGGAGAAAAGTATATAGATTAGTCCAGCTTAAGACAGATGGTCAAGGACAAGCGGGAGTTGCCAGAGTTCATCCAGATGATGTCAAATCAAGCTATTTTGGCTCAGTCACAAAAAGAGATGCTATGAACATGCTTAGAGGGGCAACATATTTTAGTAATCTTTTGGACGCGGAGGTGCGCTCTTTTGTGGTCTTGGTGCCAGCCTTTGATTCATATATTTGTAATAATCCTTTGGGCAAATTACAATCTTCGCTAGACGAAACCGTTAGCATATTTGCCCAAGAGTCTTTGCGGGAAGGTTTAATTCCGAAAGCAAAAATATGACTAACGAACAAAAGCAAGATAAACCATCAGATGTAAAAGGAGTAGAAATAGATGTAAATGCTATTCAAAATAGACCCAACTATTTAAATGGTTCAATTGAAGAAATTGAAGCTTGGGTAAGAAAGGCGTTTCCCCCAGAGATACAAAATACTATTTTAAAATACATTAAAGGACAAAGAGGCAGGCTCAAAAAAGAATAATTATTTTTCAAAAACTACAGACTGGGCAGAAGCTCCCAGATCTGCCAAAATAGCAAAGAATGCTTGAATTTTTTGCGCATCCATACAATCTTGCCCGCACCTTCCGCGATGAACAAGTCCTCGCCTTCGCAGTTCATAGTTTCCCAGAGGGATCTTCTAGGATAAGCTCATTCCTGGGTACAAGCGCTGTCAGTTTTTCGGTATATTACCTGCGGCTTAATTTTCGCAACTTGTGTAGTGCTCGCCCTCAAAGCAGGCGTCTTTACCTGAGTCGCCATTAATCCGGTCATTGCCCGGCCCGCCCCACAAGCTGTCTGCGCCCGAGCCTCCGGAGAGGTTGTCATTGCCCGGCCCCGCATATATAAGGTCATTTCCCGAGCCGCCTTCAAGTTTATCATTGCCATCGTTGCCATAGATGATGTCATCCGAAGCTCCTCCGTCCACTTTGTCATTGCCAGGGCCAGAGATGATAATGTCTTTGCCCGCGCCTCCGTCCAGCTTGTCATTACCTTCGCCACCGACAATACAATCGTGTCCGCTACCGCCGTCCAGGACGTCATTGCCACCGTAACCTAGGATGAGCTCTGACTCATGGCTACCGCGGAGTTTATCCTTTTTGTCCGTACCCTCGATTGTTTTAGTGATTATTCCTTTTAAGTGAGAACATTCTGTGGGAAGCTCGATTGAGTTATCAAAGGTTTCGCCAAAAATAAGATCAAAAATCACACTTGCTTTTTGATAAGCATTCCCCGCATTTTCCTGGAAGCAGGCTGTGAATTTGTAGGTACGGGAAGCCCCAGGGTTGAGGCTGCCCAAAGCTATGCTATTTGTACCGGAGCTTGCCGCAAAAAAGTCTTTGAGCGTGCCAGAAAAATAGCTTGTGGAGCCTAAAGTTATTATAAAGTCGGTTACTTCAATTAGATTATTGGTGCTGGCAATTTTCAGGCCTTTGGTGGCAATGTCCGTTTGGATGTTACCGTCTTGGGTAATGGTGATGTTGCGTGTTTCGCAGTCCCCGGGAAGCCAATTGTTAATTACAAAAATGGGATCGCCCGCGGGCACGGAGGTATTGACCAAGAGGCTCCCATAAGCCCGGGCTTCGCGGACGGTAGACATATAACCCAAAAATGAGCCAATGATAATGCCAAAAGCAATTAAATAAACTAGCCCTCTCATAGCTGGCAGACTCCGATGTTACTTAATCCTTTGCTTGGCTCTAAGCATTCGTACCAATCCCCTCCGTCTGGATGACGTCCTTTACTTACTCCGTCGGTGGTAGAGTAGTATGTTATTTCGTCAATTAAATTTGCATCGTTGTCATAAAGCGTTATGGTGTCGCCATTTTTATTTAATCTGGTACCAACATTAGCTATGATAAAGCTATTTGCAGATATTTGGGCATTTTCAGGAAACTCGTGCATATCGCTTGATGTATTTGCATCGTCTAAAGTCCAACCACTAATGTTTATTGTTTGAGAATTTGGGTTATAAAGTTCTATCCAGTCTTCGCTTGAATAAGCATAAAATTCGTTAATAACAATGCTTTGGAGGACAACAGGTGTCGGGTTTGAGGTAGGAGTAGGGCTGGGGGTGGCATTTTCATCATACACATCCGCGGCCTGAAAGCTGTTTCCCACAAAGTCAACTCGGTCCAGATAATTGGATTGGGTAACCCCCACCAGCCGTAGACCTGCTCCGCCCAAAAGTAGGATTCCTGCCAACATCAATAGGGCACCAAACGGCGAATAATTGGTATTTTTGGTAAACCTTACTTTTCCAATAATTTTTTTTGTTTCGCGGAGAAGACTTTTAAGCTCTTCATAAATAATGATGCTTGCGGGAATGACAATTAAGGCCACAAAGCCTCGCGGCGTTTTGGCAAAGTCAATTACCCAGCCCACATAGGGTACTATTATAAAACTCCTGCCGATGATGTCGCCTCTGGCAGTGGCAGTAAAATCGGGCGAAGAATTTGCGTCTCCTTTGGTGGTAATAGACCCCTCATCCATACCTATTATTCTGTGGGTAACAACGTTTCCATTGTTTTTAAAAGTTACAATATCACCAATTTTATAACTAGGCTTAGCTTTGGTAACTATGATTGAGCCGGTTTTGATAGCAGGCTCCATAGAGCCGGAGGTTACCACATAAGCGCGGTAGCTGGTGTCAATAAGGTTATTTTTAACTACAAACAAAAAGCCAATAATTCCAATTAGGCTGCCTAAAATGAAGCTCATTATAAAGGTGACTGGTTTCATAACTACCCGAAAGCTGGAAATACGTTATTTTAATTTACTTTCGTAATTTCCAGCCTTCGGGCAGCTCCTCAGTTCTCTTGGGAGTCACTGAGGAAGAACTGTCCCTAGTAAACCACAAAAATCTCGACAGCTGGTCTGTCGTCAGTAGTTGTGCCGCCAGACAAAGTAATGTCACCTGTCAGTTCAAAGTCGCCCATGGGTGCAACGCTATCTATTATCATATGATTTATCACATTACCATTCGCTTCGATGCTAGGTATGCTTAGTAGACTTCCATCTAACTTTAGATTTTCAGCTTTAGCGAGTGCCCCAGCTTCTGATTTTGCCACGATTATTAACCGCGTATTTGGTGAAGGCAAAGGACTATAAGTAATGTTTTGACCATTTATTGTCCAATTAACTACACCAGATACCATCGATAAAGTAAAAGGCTCAGGTGATCCTGACCATGATTTATCGCTAGATGCATACGTAGTGCCTGGTTGAGTTTGACGGATTGCCTGTTCAAATGTGTTTACATCACCCCATCGTGCAGTTGCTTTCCAAGAATTTTCATTCGTTATGGTAGCAGATGGGCCCCAGCCTTCTCCTTGTGTGACTGTTATTTCTTCACCAGGCCACTGGACCGCAGAACAGAGGAATTGATCGTTATTCCTGGATTGTTCTACATAAAACGCCAAGTCGCCGCCTACTGAATCGGTTTGTACATCGTTTCCGACTGTATTTGGCAAGTTCCATTTAACACCAATGCAATAGTCACCAGGTTGGATTGGAGTGTTCATCAGAGCAGTTCTGCTCGCATCGGCGATAGGCAACACATAGCGATTACCCAAACTGAACGAGCTGAGAGCTTTATTGTTTATGACAATATGTTCTCCAGGATCAAGTGTATTGTTACAGCTTCCGTTATCAGATTTATCCAGCCAAACTGTAAGCATCAAGTTGTCGTCGAGCTCACCATTACCACCTGTCGTACACGCAGTTTCAGCTGCAGATTCCGGCTCGGTACAAGTATTATCGCTGTCGATAATATTGTCGACCAGCATGCATCCCCATGCGGGATTGCTTTTAAGCGAAAAACCAAGAGTGGCCTCTCCCTAGTCGCCTGGCTTTACGTCATTACAAACGAATATTGGTCCGCCCGCTGTTTCTAAAAATTTACAAGTATCAGCGCTTGAACTACCTCTTTGGTTACTTATCTCAAGATCAATCATGCCTGCAGCAAGAACATTGCCTTTGGAAGTTTCAGTATCGCTGAAGAAGGCTCGGGAGGCACCGAATGCGGCAGCTCCCACAATGCCGATCACCAGCAAGCTTGTTAATATTCTTCTCATTTTTATCACCTCCCCTCTAAAAATTTTTAATCATCAAAAATAAATTTTTATGTTATGGCGATTCATATATTTTTACACTCAAACTGCCGCTATTGTCGGCATAAACATCATCCCAGATAAGAAATGAGGCTTGGGCGCCGTTTCCGGCAATCGTGGTTGAGTATTTGTGGCTTGTTTTTAAGTCGCCCCAATCGATATTGCCCCCATTAATCATCAAGTCAAGACCGTAAACTGATGGAAATGTACCCTCTCCTTTTAACCAGCCTGGCCCGTAACTATGCGGAGGCCGGTAGGACCATTCAGCATCTGCGATACAATGTGGGTAGCCTTCGATGTCTCTGCTGATTCCGCAATTGCGCATATAAATATATGAGCCCTCCACTTCTAACAAATAATTTTTGCCTGCACTCAGGGTCGCGCTTGATATCGTAGGGGCCGAAGAAGTAGAGGGAACTTCCAATGTTTCAATCATCCGGCCCCGGCCACACACAAAATTCTCATTGTGCCTGGCTTGAATGGCATAAAAGCTGATGTTGCCTTTTAATATGTCTGTTTGGGTGGCGTTATCAAGCATGGCGCCGTTGCAGGTGATATTGCCTTCGTTTATTGCCAGATCCCCAAAGCACCACACTTTGCCTAGGTAATAAGTGTGGTTTGGCTCCATGGGATTGCCATTGCCCCCTCCCAAATTGTTAGTCAATGAATCGGCCAGAGTAAAAGTCTGGTTAAATGCCTGGCTCGCGGCGTCTTGGGTGAGGATCTGCTCATGAGTTTGATAAACACCATTTCCGTCATCTAGCCAAAAAACAAACTCCAGGTTTTGGCTAAGTTCGCCGTCGAATTTATCATCGTTATCTGGTGTACAACTTGAGTCATCTAGAAGCTCGGGTCCGGTGCAGGTGTTGTCGTCGTTTTCGGTAATCGTAATATCCGCGCAAGCCCAGGCAGAATTTGAGCTGACTTCCAGAGAAATCACATCTTCGCCGCGGTCACCCGGCTTGATATCCGTAAAGTTAAAAAATAATTTGTCATTCAGATCATCCAGGCTCCAGCTGGTTATGCCTGACGCCTGGCCATTGTAAAAACTATTATTACCAATCTTAAGGTCAATAGCACCTGCTGATAAAACATTACCTGTCGAAGTTTCTGTATCGTTGAAAAAGGCTTGGGAGAGGCTAAAAACTCCTGAGGATAGAATTCCTATAACTAGTAAGCTGGTTAGGATTTTGCGCATACTAGACCTATTCTTTTACAAATTGGGGCAGGGTAAAAGTAGTGACTATGTAAAGAATACTCCATGTTATAGGTAGTTTGTCAAGTATATCTTTTTGTAGCACCTTTCTGAGTGCTTTTTTTTGCGCTATACTAAATTTTAAAGCCGCTTGCAGGCTTACTGCCTTATGAAACTTGCGCCCGAAGTTTATAAACAAATCCTAGTCAATTCCGGCTATGTGACTGCCGAGGAATTTGACGGTGCTTTGGCTTCTGCACAAAATATCGGCCGGAACCTCGAAGACGTGCTTCTTTTTAAAGGTCTTATTAGCCCCCAGGCCCTCAGCGGCCTTATTGCCGAGCACTTGGACGTAGCTTATGTGGATCTGAAGCAGTACACGATTGCCGATGAGGTTTTGGCCCTGGTTCCGGAAAAAATGGCACGCACTTATAACATGATTCCCTTTGAGCGGGAGAGTGACCAATTGAAGCTTGCTATGGAAAATCCGGGAGATGTGGAGGCTGTGGAATTTGCCAAGCGCCACACAGGGCTTTTGATCACTCCTTTTTATGCAAGCCATGAGGACATCAAGCGCACCCTGGGACAATACAAGCGCAACATACGGGCCGAATTTGAAAAGGTAATTGCCGATAACATCCAAATGGCCGGTGGCCAAAAAGAGGACGACCTCATGGCAGCTGCCGAAAAGTTGCCCATCATCAAGGTCTTTGACACCATTTTGGAATATGCCTTTGCCGAGCGGGCCTCTGACGTGCATATTGAAATCCAGGATAAAGAGGTGATTGTGCGTTTTAGGATAGACGGCTCACTCCAAGACATAATTAAGCTTCCCCGTGGCATTGAGGAAGCGCTTGTAGCCCGCATCAAAATCCTTTCAAACCTTAAGCTCGACGAAAAGCGCATTCCCCAGGACGGGCGGCATAAATTTAACATCGGCGAGGAACCCATTTCGCTGCGCATTTCCATTATTCCCGGCTTTTACGGAGAAAATGTAGTGATGCGGCTTTTGAATGAAAGCAGCAGGCCCCTAAGCCTTGAGGAGCTGGGCATTTCTGGCCATAATCTAGAGCTTTTCCGCGACAATATCCGTAAGCCAAATGGCATGATTTTGGTGACAGGCCCGACGGGCTCTGGGAAAACCACTACCTTGTATTCGGCCCTTAACATTTTAAATACGATCGATGTAAAGATTTGCACCATCGAGGACCCAATTGAATACGGTGTCAACCGTATCACCCAGATCCAGGTGAATCCCAAAACGGGCTTGACATTTGCCACAGGCTTGAGGTCGCTTTTGCGTCACGACCCGGATATTATGATGGTGGGCGAAATCAGAGACCGCGAAACGGCTGAGATCGCTATTCACGCAGCCCTTACAGGCCATTTGGTGCTTTCGACACTCCACACCAATGACGCCTCGGGCGCGGTTCCTAGGCTTTTGGACATGGGGGTGGAGGGTTATCTGGCGGCCTCCACTATCAATATCGTCATTGCCCAAAGGCTGGTCAAAAAAAATTGCAATGCCTGTATCACCGAGTACCGGCCGGATGAGGCGCTCCTCCATAAACTTTCGGAAAAATGGAGCGTTGACATGCTGAGCCGCAAATATTACAAAGGCAAGGGTTGTCCGGAATGCCATGGCTCTGGTTTTTCCGGAAGGATAGGGATTTATGAGATTTTGCCCATTACCGAGGAAATAAGAAACATGATCACCAAGGGCGTTTCAAGCGATCAGATTATTGACGTGGCTATCCGGCAGGGCATGACCACCCTGCTTCAGGATGGCTTGGATAAGATTGCCGGCGGCTACACAACCATAGAAGAAGTGATCAAGGCCGCGACGGAAAAAACATGAAAATATTTCACTATAAAGCCAGAAACGAAAAAGGGGAAATCGTAGACGACATCATCCAGGCTGGAAGCGAATCCGAAGCCGTGGCAGCCATCAAGGCTAACAATCTCCAGCTCTTGACTATTTCCACGGACACTGGCTTGGGCCAAGGGCTTTTGCAGGGCAGAATTTCCGTTGCTGAAAAAAGCTCACTGTGCCGGTTTTTGGCCACCATGCTTAGAAGCGGCATGAGCCTGCCAGAAGCCGTGGATATTATCCGCGCAGAAACCAAAAACAAACGCTTGAAGAAGATTTTAGGCGATATTTCTTTTCAGACTCAAAAGGGCAAAAGCCTAAGCGTGGTTCTGGGACAGTATGAAGACGACTTCGGCCCTGTTTTTTTGACCTTGGTAAAGGTGGGTGAGGAGTCCGGGACATTAGAAAAGTCTTTTGATTATTTGGCCAAGCAATTAAGTAGCTCGCATGAACTGACGCAAAAAGTAAAAGGCTCGATGATGTACCCCGCGGTGATCGTCGTTGCCATGATTGCTAATGGGCTTTTGATGATGCTTTTTGTTTTACCCAGGATATCCAAAGTTTTTTTGAAGCTGGAAGTGCCCCTTCCTTTTTACACTAAATGGCTTTTGATGGCGGGCAATTTTTTTGGTGAAAATGTTGCCCTGGTTTTGGGGTTAACGGTTTTGATCGGCATCCTGATTGCCGTGCTTTTGACCTTGAATAAGACCAGAAACGCCGTCTTTGCCCGTGTTTCTAAATTGCCTTTGATCCGCGGCATCACCGAGCAGGTGGACATCGCCCGCTTTGCAAGTACGCTTTCAACGCTTTTAAAAAGCGGTGTTTCCATAGTCGAGGCTTTGGATGTTTCCTCTCAGACTTTGTCTCAGGCCAAAGTGCGCAAACAAGCTGAAAAATTCAGCGAAGAAATCAGCCGTGGAGAAAGCCTGTCAAGCATTTTGGCCAAAAAGCGAGATATATTTCCCACGGTCGTGGTACAAACCATCCGCGCCGGGGAGCAATCCGGTTCGTTGGAAGTGGTACTCGCCGAAATGGCCGAGTTTTACGAAAAAGAAGTTGATTATTCGCTCAAACGCTTTACATCATTACTTGAACCCATCTTGATGCTTACCATAGGCGTGGTGGTGGGGGTTATGGTTTTGATGATGATTGCGCCGATTTATAGCATTATCGGGGGCCTCCAGCAGGTAATCGCCAGATGAGTCTTTGGGAGAAAATAAAAGTCAATTGGCCTTTGTTTGCCATTCTTTTTGTTTCGGTAGCGGTTTTAGTGGGTGTATTTTTGTTTCGTGGGGATGAAAGCAATGTGACCGAGATAGACAAGCGTGAGTCTGTGACCGTTGCCATGGGCGGGGAAAAGATTACCGTGTTTCGAAGCGGCCGCGTGGTGCGCACTCTTGCCGACGGCACTGAGGTTGAGGAATTTTGGAGCAGCGAAAAGACGGCCGCGTTTTTTGCTTATTATTACGAAACCTACGGCCAGAGCATGGAAGTGCCGAATATTACCGTAGGCGAAGGCGGCTTGCCGGTTGATGATAGGGATGAATTATCAGAGGTTATTTTTGATGACAGCCCGGGCAGTGGTGGAGGAGGGGGCACCGGCGGGCTGGATGACTATTTTAATACTCCAAGTCCCACGACTCCTGGGAGCGGCGGTAGTGGAGGGAGCGGTGGAGATGGAAGCGGGGGCGGCAGCGCGGGCGAGCCGGAATGTTTATTTTGGCGGCTAAGCTACTGCGTAACTTTCCCCACGCCTACACCGGCTGTGCCAACGCCCATGCCCGAGGATGTGGTTTTTTTTGAGCCAACCTGCGAGGACATCCGAAACCGAGAAACCGGTAAAACCGTCATTGGTGATGAGCTGTGTGTGGGCGAGTTTGAGCAGTAAAATGAATACTTGACGCCTTTTAATTAAAAAAGCATAATCAAATGAGAAAGATTGTGTACTAGGAAGTCCGGTGTAATTCCGGCGCTGTGCCGCAACTGTAACTCCGATGATGATCGGACAAGCCAGAAAACTTGCAATCTTTATGTCCCGAGCAGGAAAATGTTACACGAAATTACCACTACTTCCGAGTCCGAGTATTTTGCCGTTTGTAAGGGCGAATATTTTAGTCGTGTCGACCGCAATCTGTTGCAAATTGAACATGATCCGGACCTTGCCGTTTACTCGCTTTGTGGTACGGGTTTTTTGGTGCGCGAGCAGGTGTATGCTTTTGCCGAAGCTGCAGCCCATATTGATGTTCAATGCAAATTTAACCATTTAACCAAAGACCAAAAAGAGGCCGCTATAAAAGCCTGGACACAAGATGCGCTTGCCCGTACAGTTCAGGACATCCGGAGTTTCTACCAGGAATTTGTTGAGTATTCCCCGGCGCTGCCCATCCCTTCCGAGGTCCACCTTTGGGGGGAACCGCCGGTGCCGCGGCTATTTGCCCGCTACGGCAATTCCTTGTATTTATACGAAGACATTGTGGATGCCGGCGAGCGCGAAGGTGTGGTGGTTGAGTCTATACGTTTGGTTGAAGAAGCCTTAGTAAATGCCCGGGACACAGACAAAGTAATTTTTGTAAGCCCGGGGGGTTGGACTGGTTTATCGGATCCTGAGGAGCACAAAGATGCGCATGTCTATGTGTTTAGTAAACAAAATTCTCTCACGCTTCGCACCAATATGAATCACTCTCAAAGTATCGAATTTCTGAATGCTTTGATCGGAGGTGCAAGGCTTGAGCTGGACAATCTTTTGCCAGGAAAAGAAAGGATAAAAGGTATCATGACCAAAGTGGTGGTGACTCAAGGTAAGGAATTTGAGGATATAGCCCGTATAATCCGTGATATCATGGGCTCGGACATTATCTGGGTGGATGATAACGGGGGTCGAAGTTACGCGGAGATGCTTGATTCAATTAAAAACCGGGACCGGACGGTTGAGCTCGGGCAACGAGTAGAATACCTTATCCAAAAATTTGAGGAATATGTGGTAAGCTTTGAGCTTCAGGATTTTACTGACGAGCTGGTGCGTGGTATTAGCCTTCGCATTGGGCAGATAATTTTGGAAATTGAGCTTGCGCAAAACAGGGTTTTGGCAAATGCAAATGTTTCGGCAAGCGAAAAATACAAAAACGCCCACGCCCTTTTGGCCGCAAGGTCCGGTTGTAGTCATGCTCCGAACAAAAAGAAAAATTCGGCCGAACGAAAAATCCTTTGCTGCACCTGCCCATTTTGTAAACGCCAGGTGGATGCCATTATTAAAGATGGGATGATCATTTGCCCCAAATGTTACCAGAAACGAAGCTGGATCGGCTGATCATTCTTCTTTCCAGCTTATAAATTCATATTCGCCGGTTGTTGGGAAAAATGGCGGAGGTGCATACAAAAGCCGTCCATCATAAGTAATAGTGCGGGTTAAAAATCCGGATTCAGGCGGAACCCCACCGTAGTTCCAGTATGAATTTTCTTTGGAGATTAACGCCCCGTAAATTGTTAGCGAATCTTTAACTGCATGGGAACTACTGCCGCAGTACCACAAATAGCCGTGCCGGATAATGCGGCCTTTTTGTGACAGCAAGGCTCCATCAATGCGAAAATCTTCAGGAACGTTTCTAACAAAATAAATATCATTTTGGGCAATTAATCCCAGAACATCGTCACCTCCGGCGTAAACAAGGTTGTTGTTGATCCATATGTTTTGTGTCCGCGATGCCACAGGAAATCCCGCGGCGACGACGGTTACGCGCCCGTCCACCGTGCCCTCGACCCACAAGTCGTCCTCGGCAAAGATAATCGCAATGTCATTAAGGTCGTAGGTGCCGATTGTGGTTTCGCGGTCAATAATTTGCGCGCGGTTGCGGCAGCCCCCCAGGCCTGCTTCACCCAAGCCCTCACCAGGCGGGCTATAGGCAAGATAATTGTCAACGCGCGTGACCCTGCTTACTGTGACTGTGCCATTTTGGTTAAAAACCAAGTGATATCCGTATTGATTAGACTTGGATAAATACAAACCTTCGTCTATAGCAGCTTGGCGCATATAGGAAAAATCAAAAGCTACGGTATCAAAATCAATTAAAGATACGGGAAATTCCCATAAAGATTGGTCACCTCCGCTGCCCCATACCCCAGGCTTTCTTCTGGGAGGTAGACAACCGGTTTCGCTGCCGCACATGTACTCAGTTTTGTAGCTCGTTACGCGGCCGGTATTGGTGCCGTCCATGCGGATGCCGTTGTTGCTGTGGATGTCACCGTGGACGGTGATGTTGTCTCCGTACCATGAGCTGGCGTTATTTAA
Organism: uncultured Gammaproteobacteria bacterium; assembly: GCA_964607795.1. Taxonomy (GTDB): domain Bacteria; phylum Patescibacteriota; class Microgenomatia; order UBA8517; family UBA8517; genus DYGT01. The sequence continues at coordinate 13,508 of CAZSLA010000005.1, read as the reverse complement.
AAATGCATATTTGGCAAAACTGGGTTTACCATATTGGACGGTAATGGTGCGCGTTAGATCCGGATTGGCATAGCTTTTGCCGGTTGAACGGATGGTTACGATAGACGAACCCTCGGGCGAGGGGGTGATCTCCAGGGAATACTCGCCCACGTTTCTGCCTTGGGGGTCGGTGTAGACATGCACATACGGTCCGGCGCCTCCGGTGCCGTCGGTAAAATCGTCGGGCGCGTGGGCCAGATGCCAGCGGTAATAATTCACGCCCGCCTCGGCTATATTTAAGGCTTCCTCGCTTGCTACTTTTCTGTGGCTGTAGTCAAGCTGCATGGACAAAAGCATCAATAGCCCATAAATCACCACCATAAATGTCCCGGTGATCACTAAAAGCGCCGGTGTAATTGAGCCCCTGTTTCTAGGTTTTGTCATGTTTAAAAATTTTGTTTTAAAGTCCTTACCTGAGCTTGAGATTCCAAAATATAATCATTATCATAATCATTTGCCTTGGGGTTGACCCTCACATAGATGTGGACCATTTTTATGTTATCCAAGTCCGCGGGCGTGGGCAAGGGATTGTTCGAAGTATCATGGGGCCAGTCTTTATTGAAATAGGAAAAAATCGGCGTTGTGCCGTTTCTGATATTTTCTGAGATCACGGTCGTGATCTTTTGGTTTACAGGGTAAGTTACTGGGTTGCCGGTTGGCTTGATGACGTCTTTTTTAAGGCTTGTGCCTTCTTTGTAATAGCGGATTTGCTCGATCTTTCCATCCACATTCAGATCAGAATAAAAAATGATCTCATTGGGCATGGCTAGGGTAAATTGAAAGCTGCCGTCTTCACCTTTTTGCGCCGTGCGGATTTCGCGAGTAATGGTACTCACCGCGGCCGTGCTTTCATTGACTTCGGTAAAGCTATCAATCGAGGACAGCTGGCTTTCGCCGATGATGTATTGAAGTCCTAATATTCCCATGCCCAAAACCACGAGCATAAAGCCGGCGATTAATACTTCGAGGATGGTAAAGCCGGTCTGATTTATGTTTTTCATTTTAGGTCCATGATAATTTTTTCAATCTTATTTCCGGTAACATTCACATTGCCCGCAAAATCCACGTAGCCTTCGGCTGTTGCCAACAGGCTATATAGCCCTTCAGAAAGGCTTGAAAAAAAGGTTTGACCCCAGTCCGGGTATGATGCCAGGCCGCTGGTAATTGTTGCCTCGGTACTTCCTTCGAACATCAAGCTTGCCGATACAGAGGCAATGGGCGAACCTGCATTATTAACAAAATAGGTCAGAAGCGACGATTGTGACTCGGGGGATAAAGCCATAAACACGGTTTTGTCCTCGTCGGGCAAGAGGCTAAAGGGTTGCCAGGGATTAAGGCCCGAAACGTGGTAAGTTGAGTCTGCGGGTATGGTCATATAATAAGTATCCCAGCCGATGTTTTCCAAAGTAAAAGTACCATCAGCCTGGGTAATAACATCGCGGTTTAGCTCGTAAATTGGCTGATCCTGGGCATCTGTGCCCAGAGTTTTTTCCCCGCGTATATGGATAGTGGCGCCGGCCAGGGGAGCAAAGTCCTGCTCACGGCCCTGGGTTGCGGCGATTGTGAGATTGCTTATCTTATCAATATTAAAATATATTTCACTCAGTTTCCCTGCCAAGACGCTTAAATCAGCTTTGTCTGGATTGGCGATTTCATCTATCGAATAAGTCCGGGCGCTGGTGTAGCCTTCTTTGCTAATTTCCAAGTGGTAGCAGCTGTTACAAGCCGGAGCTCCGGGCAAAATAATGCGGCCATTTTGGCCGGTTTCCAGGTTCAGATTAACCGGCGGTTTGATACCAGTAGAAACAATGCGTACATTTGCCCCCATCACAGGCTGTGAATTGGCGTTAAAAATCTGGATGGCAATGGTCCCGCCGCCGGTGGTGGTTTCTATGCCTTTGGGGGCAACGTCCGAAATTAAAGTCACGGTATTGGCGCGCGAGGCGGCTATCCCCCCCCAGGATACATCCACCCGAACGCACTTGTAATCATTTGGCAAAAGGTCCGTGGGGGCCACATTATCAAAAGGGTCATCTACATAAACCACGCTCGTTTTTAGATTGTAGGTCAGGCCATTTCTATTCAGGTATTGATTTTGCTGCAAGATACCGGGCGGGATGCCGCCGATGGTCCCAATGTCTTCAAATTTTAAATTCCGGATGAGCTCAATCTGCTGAACGGCAATATGGTTGGCCGTGGTGCGCGCGCGCGAGTAGCTCACGAGGTCATAAGCGGACAAGACCAGGGTAATGATGGCCGCAGACAAGATGGTAAAAATTCCAAGGGAAATGATAACGCCGATCAGAATTTCGCCGGAGGCATTTGTATGAGAGCGGGCAGGCATGCTTTTTAAAGTATAGCAACTTGTTGTAGAATGAATCTAGTCTGCCATGTTTCGCAAATCTTTTGTTTCGTTAATTTTTAATAGCACCAAGCTTCAGGTCCTTTTGATGGATCCTGCCAAAAAAAAGGTCAAGGTTTTTGGCTCTTTTGATTTGCCCGCGGGCATCATCCAAAACTACCGCGTCATCGATGTTCAGAAGCTCGCCGAATTTGTTAAAAGTTCACTCAAGGCCCTCAAGATCAGTGAGAAAAAAGTGGCTATCGTTGTGCCCGAATATTCCACTTATACCAAGTCTTTGGTGCTGCCCAAGCTTGGAGTGAAAGATCTGGATGAAGCTGCACGCTGGCAGACTCAGGAAGTTCTCCCTGGTGTTATGGATGAGATGATCATGGATTGGCAAATAGTTGAAGAAAAAGAGACTGATTATCTGATCTTGGTTTCGGCAATTCATAAGGATGTGTTATCAGGCTATGTAGATGGAGTGACCGGGGCGGGGCTCTTTCCTTTAGTGGTGGAAACACCCTCGCTTTCCCTGACGCGCGCGGTTGATGGGGATAAAAGCGGCAAGTTGATTATTTATGTAGCCCCGCGTGAAACAATTTTGGTGGTGGCCGCGGGTGAGCGCATTGTAGCCACGTCGGTGGCAAGTTCTGCCTCGCAAAACGATATTATTCAAACGGCCAAAAGGATGCTTAGCCACTATCAAAATATAAAAATTGAAAAAGTGCGCGTCGGGGGCATGGCTTTGGCACAAAGCTTTTTGACCGCGCTTGCTGAGGGCTTGGGCCGGGAAATCTATGCAATTAAAATGGATGTTGACGGTATGGAGCCCGGAGTTGCCCAGGAATATCTGGTGGCCATTTCGCTTCAAAGAAAAGACCCGGCAATTCCGGAGTCTGAAAACACCATCAATCTTTTGCCGCCTTCTTGGGCTAAGCTTTATGAAGCCCAGGCCAGAAACATCCGCATTTGGACCTTAAGTTTAATCGCCAGTTTCATAGTCTGGGCTTGTTTTTTGATAATTACCATCGCCTATATGATTTTTATTTCCCAAATAAACGGCCTGGAAAAAGAGAATGTTGCAAGTGAAAACCCGCAGATGGGTGAGGTTTTCGCCCGCGTGGAGGAGGTAAATAAGCTTGTGGAGTCGGTTAATACCATCTCAAATGAGGTTACTTATCCGGAGGAAATAATTAACCAAATCGCCGCAGCTAAGCCTTCGGACATAACTCTAACTTACTTAAATATTAACCTGGAAAAGGGTACGCTCACGCTTGCGGGCCATGCGGCTAATAGAGCCGCGCTTGTGGAGTTTAAAGAAAAAATTGAAGCAACGGATGAATTTGCCGAAGTGGCCCTGCCGATTACCAGCTTTATAAACGAGCAAGATTTTGATTTTGACATGAGTACTAGCTTTGGTACACCCGCGCCCAGCGTGCCCAAACTGGCAATCTAATGAAAGAAAAAGAAGTTAAAAACCATAAACCCGCAAACAAGTTTTACATCAAGCTTGCTGCCATCCATGCTTTGAATGTGGCGCTCATTATGGCTATTTTTGTTTTTCTTGGAAAGATTCCGGGAAGGGCCGAAGAAATTAAAAATCTCAGAAACCACGAGGTTCAATTGCAGGAAAATACGGATGTAGCAATTATAGAGGCTGAGCTTAACACCTACGTCCAGGAAATCGGCGCCATTGAAAATAGCTTTGTGACAGAGTCGGATTTATTGGTTTTTATTGAGTCTTTGGACAGGCTTAAGCAAGCAGGCCTGATCGCAAGCTTTGAGCCCTTGACCACAAGCTCGGTAACAAACCGCAAAACCACAGGCTTTCCGATTTTGCTAACTTTTAGTGGGAGTCCCGAGCATGTGGCCCAAGGCATTGCTGAATTTCAAAAGCTGCCTTTTTTGTTTAAGCCCGTGACTGCGGAAGTAAGCTACAGCCGCGAGGATAGAAACACAGAATTTAAATACGGAGTTTTTTTGTATCAAAAATATGAATAAATTAAAAAAACTGGATCGGTTTTATTTGTACATGCTTGGTTTGATATTGATCCTGAGTGTCCTGATTGTGGTTACGCTGCGGGCTGTAATCGCGGGAGTTGCAACCGCCCGCGAGCTCGATCCCAAGCTTTTGGAAGCTTCAACCCCGCGACTAAAGACAGATATTTTAGAGGACGCTTACCAATTTATTACGGACACAAATCCGCCGGCACTTGAATTAAGGCAGTAAAACTATGTACAATTTATATAGAGTGATTTTTACAAAGGGGGTGATACAGGTTTATGTTTAATAGACAAAAAGGTTTTACCTTGATTGAGCTTTTGGTGGTTATCGGTATCATCGGTATTTTGGCAGCTATTGTTTTGGTGGCTGTTAACCCTGGCCGGCAGTTTGCCCAGGCTAGAAATACCACCCGCCAGTCAGATCTTATCCAGATCACCAATGCCATTTACCAGTTTGCTTCTGAGCATAACGGCAATTTGCCTGCTACAAGCTGGACAGCTGGAGTACCAGATTTTCCAACAACAGCTACACATATCGGCAATGGAACTGGCAATTTCAATCTGGCTGGTGCTGGTGCAGAGGATAAGGATAATCCAGGCACATTAGAAGCAGGTACAACTATAGTACCAACATATATTGCTGGTATTCCTATGGATCCGCAAACGGGTTCTCAGGCAGATACGGGCTATACAATTATGATTAGTAGTAGTCGTATTACAGCTTCAGCTCCAGATACTGAGCTGCAAAACGAAGGAGTAGCCGTGATCACAGTTACCCGCTAAGAAATTGAGAGAAGCACCTGCCCAAGTTGCGTGGACTTCTCTCTTTTTCGTGGGGAAAGATGTACAAGATTAAAAATCAATGATATGATATAGCATCGATCGCCTTGAAAAATTGGAGGTATATTATGCCAAAAGGTGGTCAGACCCGTCCTGGCTCTGGTGGACCGCGCATCCCGCGACCGCAGCCCCCGCCAAAGCCGACACCCAGCCCTCCTAAGAAAAAGTAGAGCTGGGGAACAACCGGCGAGATAGAAGCTCATGTGTACGCCCATGCGCAGTTTCGCCGGTTTTTTAATATAATTAAATTCATGCAGGAAAAAATTAAAAAACTGATTAATGGATACTATGAACCTTACGTCATTCGCGATGTGAATAAGTTAATCGCAAAAATTTACTCAGCTAAAAGCGTGAATGACAGCAAGCTTGAGCTCGAGAAAAATAAAAGCTATATACGTGCGTTGCAGGAGCGCTACAAAAATTTAGCATATGAAAGAAATCGCTTGGCAAAAAGGAGCGGTTTTTCTGATTTTTTTGAGTACCTTTATAGCTGGGACAAAATACCGTTTAAACAGGATTTTTTAGACAAGCAATCTGCAAAAATGATCAATAAGGTTGTAAAGAATATTCCTAATAGAATAAAAAATGAGCCCTGGTTTGGTACTATTTTCCACAGCTTTAATTATGAGCCATATTTTGAAAGCAATTATTATAAAACACCTGTTTCGGCAGCAACAAGCTTTTTATACAAAAATAAAATTTTAAGCAAAGAAGAATTTAAGCAAATAAAGCTTATCCCTAATAGCGATAATCTTTTTTATGTAGACTGCGATTTTAACAAAAAGGCTGTGAAGCTGCATTATGACAAAACCAGCATCCACAATTTTTCGGGATTTATAAGCTTTATCCACGAAATGGGGCACGCGCTTTATTGCCGAAAGCTTATTGATAAAAAAATCAATCCAAAAGAAAAGTCGTCATACGAGCATGAGCTTAAGGCTTTTGAATTAGAATTAAAATATGAAAAGACCCTTCCTGCTGCCACAAGGAACTTGCTAAAAAATACGCTCATGCAGCAATATATAAATTATCAATTCGAGCAAAAAATTTACGAAGACTACAAAGCAGATTACGCCGAAGTTTATGCAAATAGTATGCGTCTTGTATTACCCAGCCTAAAAGCAAAAAAAAATCCATTATATGTGCTGGACTACTCTTTGGTCCATTATCCTTGCTATTCCACTGTTTACACCGCGGTTTATACCAAACTGTTTATCTGTGGGGAAATTAAATAGCCTGAAGCACCAAGCTGGTGATTGTCTCTTTCACTTCTTGCCAGCTTACACGCTCCACCAGGTCCGGCTCGGGGTCGGCTTCAGCATCGTCAAAATAGGTGAGCGATTTGATGATGTGCAGCTTTTGGTAATTCACTCCCTGGTATTTTTGTTCAAAGTTGGACCAGATTTGGGGAAAAGCAAAATGCCTGAGGCCAAAATAAAAATCATAAAAATCTTTTTTGGAGCCGCGCGAGCTTATTGCCGTAAGCTTCATGCAAAGAATATCCGGGATGGAGGCCAATTTAACGCCCTCAAATTCGATCAAATCTTCAAGAAGCGGGTATGTGTATTCCAGAAAGCTTACCTTTGTATCATGAATTAAAAGATCCAAAGTGCCGGGAGCTTCCTGGCTTATGTTGGGGTTTAGATCCATGAAGTTTTGGAGCAAAAAAGAGTGGACCGGAAAGTCCTCAGTAAAAAAATCCAGGTCAATGGATTTTCTATGGCCGATTTGTATGGCCAGGGCGGTTCCGCCGGCCAGATAAAAACCGTTTAGGATTGCCCTGCTTTTCAACTGGTCTAAAACCTGTTTTGTTTTTGGGTAAAGGGTTTGCGGATACATTCTAGTTCCTGCTTGGCTATACCATAGTATAAAGCAAAAAAATTACCGGTTTTAGAGGATATTCTTTTACTTTTTTTTAGAGCATCAACAATATTTTTTTTATCGTATTGCTTTTCAAGCCAGCGGATTTCGGCTATGTCCCCGTATTCTAAAAGCCGCTCGATGATGAATTTTTTGTCCTTATCAACAGAGATTGCATCGGGCTTTATATCCCAGAAGTACTTGTGCATATTTTTTGGCAGCATGCCATATTATAGCATGATTTCTGCCTGAAATTTTACCGTATGGAGAGGAAGGTGATAAAATATAGGTCAACAAAATCACCATGAAATACATCCCCAAAATTATCTTCAAGCTGGACATTGATCAAGAGGCCCAGATGTTTCATTCTTTTCTTCATCACAAATATTTTGTTGGCCATAGAGCTAAAATTTTAAGATCATTTCCTGAGCTTGAAAAGGAGCTAGGAAGAACAAACGCTGAGGGAAAAGCAATCAGAGATTTTTTAAAAATTATTATGAAGCTAACGCGGGCAAAATCAAGGAAATCGTAACCAAAAACAAGCAGCTCATCAATAAAAAATCAGCAAGCGCTCTTTCGGCCCTGGCAAATCTAGTCGAGTATGAATGGCCAGACAAGATAAATTATTACGCCATTCCAACTATACTTCCATTCTTGCCTTTCAAGGAAAATACATTTTTTGTTTCAATATTAGCTGAAATAAAAGGCCAAAAAGACGAAGCCAGAAATGCACTAAGCGTGTCAATTCATGAAATATCACACCTTATTTTTTTTGAACAACTCAAATCCCTACAGAAAACTGACGCTGTCCCGAAGGAGTTATCCAAAGACCTGATCCACTATTACAAAGAGTCTCTAACTGCGGTTTTATTGAATGAAAAGCCTCTGGTTGAAATCCTGGGAATAAAAAATTATAGAGGCAACCCGGAACTAAAGAATTTAAATCTAAAGGTGGGAGGCAAGTTAATCAATATCAATGATTATCTGCGGGTTTTGTATCAAAAATCAAAAAAAGAAAAATCATTCCTGGCGTTTCTTGAGGAATCGATCAATTCACTGGCGCCATACAGTCAAGAATTTAGTCAAAAGTGGAAGTTGTGGTCTCAAAAATAATCCAAGACTTATAGCCTACTTTCCCGGCTGTAAGTTAGTAAGAGTTTTATTAAAATTAGTGCTTTCTCTCAAATCTTTAATATCTGGTATTGTTTTCTTGTCTAAATGCTTTTTAACTACATCTTTAAAACCAGAGAGATAATATCTTACATTTGCAGTTAGTTTTTTATTAAGCGCCTCCTCGACAGTCATAAATTTTATCTCTTGGCCTTCAAGTTCACCAAGTTTAAGTTTCCTTGCTACTTTAAACTCCACACAAAGCGCGAGATGTCCAACTTCATCATGGCATCTCCCTTGAGACTGATATACTTAATTTAATGAAACTCTGGCTAATTCTTTTATTGTTATTATCACTAAGCGTAGCTTTAGCAGTTTTTGCATTTAAGTACTTCTCTGACAAAAACACTATTGAGGTGGAGCTTATACCCGAGCACCCTGGCTTTACCAGTATGCGGCTTTTGGATCAAAAAGCCTGGGATGAGCTTTTTGAAAGAACTAATTTTTCTGATCTGAAAACAATCACCCAGGGCAAGACCACGCTTAAGTTGGAAAAGCCAATCAAAAAAGTAGTTTTGATAATTACCGATGAAGAGCAAAAAAATTTTGTCCTTGCCGATAATGCAATTGTTGGGAGCTCAGCTAATGTGACAGTTAAAAACAAGACACTAGAGGTAAAAATGTATATAAATGAAGATTTGGTAGACAGCCAACTGATAAATTATTTTGTCCATGACACGTTTTGGCTTATATCTAAAAATAACGTACCGGCCGATACAGATATTAAATATTTAATTTTAGAATCTAAAAAGTATTTGCAAAAGAACAAGCTTTGGTTGATAAGGTTAAAATGAATTGACTTTCAGCCTCAAAAATATATAATTAATTGAGGGACTAAAGAAAGCTTGATCGTTAACAACTTAGGTGTAACTCCACCGAAGGAGGTTTCTGGGTGCCTGATAAAGGTGATAGCAGTAGCGCTCCTCCTACTGACCACGGCGAAGTTTACTCGTCCGATGCGCCGGGCGGCCCATACAAGTCGGGTGTGTACTATCCGGATACAGGCCACCAGACTCAAATCGACAAAGAACAACATCGCCATGTGAGTCGGGATTGGGAAAAAGGAAAGCCAACTGATTGGCATTCGACGGACGATTCCAAGAGAAAAGGAGATGAAGATCGTCACAAACCTTGGTGGAAGTAAAACCTAGCTCTTTAGGAGAGGCCCTCAAAATACTAGCTTTCCCTCTCCTTCTTTTTGGCAGCCTATCTAGGATTGGCAAGGGGTCGTGCCCCCTTGTGGGTACGGGTGGCAACCGAGCATACCCGATACGGGCATAGTGGCAAAAAGGCCGTCGCTGGTACAAACACTGTGCCCTTGGCGTCCCGTTCGAGTCGGGCACTAGATAGGCTACCAAAGAGCATTCGGAGCTTTCATTTTATTTTCATACAAAAAGATGTCGCAAATGTCTTGCTAGATTAAGGCCCTAGTTGATTCTTTAAGTGGCCGTGTGTACTATTAAGGTGAGTATGAGTAAAAAGTTCCTTTTTTTGTTTTTAGTGGGATTAATTATTATAATTCTGATTCTTCTTTGTTATTTTTTTTACAAACAAAACAGCAAATTAATTGTTTTGGAAAACAGGATGGATAATTTGTCTATTGAATTTACGGACAAAAAAATTCTCCAAGATAAATTAAAAGAATATAAAGTTATCGACGGGCAAAAGGTGAAAAGGATACATCTCGTTGTCTCGGACACTGAACTTGCCGACCCCACGTTTGTACAAAACGATAAAGAGGGAAACGCCGTAATCGCCAGCTCAATTGACATCGCGGATAGTGGTCTTGCTCTTGTTGAAATCAGTCTTGGGGATTTTGTTCTTTCCCAGGATGACGCAGATAAATCCCGTTGGCTGGATTCTGGATTTATTCAAGTGTGCGATCAGCTTTCCAAATGGAACTTGGCTGCCAAAGATGAATTTGACCATTATCGGGAGATGAAACCCTTTTTTGTTTTTGATGTAAAAAAGAAATGAGAAAGTTAATGTTCAGACGAAAGTTATCACCTCGCTAAATAGCGGGGTTTTTTAAAACCAAATTTGAAAATCTAAAAATAATGTGATATTATAAGATAAGTAAAATGCCTGAGAGATCACAAAAATTTGACGCCGGACTAAAACTGCTAATTGCCGGAGCTTTTGTGTCTACATCTACTTGCGCGAGGGAAATTTCAGCTTCCAGTGTCAATCCAGATCCGGTTGATATAGATAATGGACATGTTTTGGACATTGGTACAGTAAAAGACCACTTAATGGACGCAGGAATTGTCATTTCCGCGAAGCCCCTTTTTTCTCCAGAACAACAGGAACAATTATCAAATCCATTTGTATTAAAACAGGCAGTGGTTGAATTGCCGGAAGGAAGCTTTTTTTTGTCAAGACCTGATGGAGTTATAAAAGAAGTCTCAGAAGATGAAATAATCGAGCTTGCCTTAAATCAACAGTATCTTCTTCTTCTTGCCGAACAGACAAACCTTACCAAAGATGTCTCTCAAAATTATGCTCTTGATAATCCTCAATTTTTTCATAATATATACATTTACAAAGAAGGGGATAGACTCTCAATTATAGGTGTTACCATTTTCAAGGAAAGAAGCGGTAGACAAGGAGTTGTTTTTAAAGACATAACAGATTTTGCTATGCCGTTTTACATTCAATATGGAGATAATTTTGGAGCGGCAAAGCTGCCAGATGGCAGAATGATACCTTATTATAAAAATGATCTTGATCCCGGCAGTTATACTCTTACAGTAGGGGAGAGCCTGGAACCAACTTCAGCTTCACTCATGGAAATTCCCCAAGAAACCCGGTTTGAAAGATTAGAGCCAATTGCCTTTCCTCAATCAATAACTCCCAAAGGAGGAAGGGTAAACGTCCGCCAAAGACCATCAACCGGAAGCCGGGTTTTAACAACGATTGACAGTAACGACGAACTTCCTGCGCTGGGCGTTGTTAACATGCCCGGAACAGGATTATGGCACGCAGTTCCATTTTCAAGCCAAGAGGGAACATTAATGGTTGGATTTGTGTCTTCAGAAGTTACCATGCCCCAAGAACAAACGGCCCAGGGCAATCTTCTAATAACCCCAGTTCCTCAAGATCTGCCTACTGGATATAATCCAGAAATTGCGGTTGATACCTTTAATGAAACAGCTGCTATTTATGAAATTGCCAGTTTTTACGAACGACCTCAGATGCAATCTACTAACGGAAGATATACCCTTTATTATTCCCAGAATTATTTAAGGGAGGAGGCAAGAGCCAACAATTTCGTTTTTGACCAAGGTGCAGTTGACAGCGTCACAGATTTAATCTTTGAAAAATCTTTTAATGAATTAAACCAAATTCTGGCTTCCCAAAGAAAACCCGCTGTAGCTCAAACTGATAGTGTAATCCTGAGGCCGTTTGTTCAAAGAGGAAGCACGATTGTAAACACAAATTCAATCGAAGGGATTATTTCCAAAATAAAACATTATGTTGTCACTTTTGAAGAAATGGAACAATTAAGAAAGGCCATTCAGGACAATCCTGACGCAGTTCCAACTATTGATTTGTATATGGTAAATCGTTTAGTCGGTTTTGCCTTTTTTGGCAGGGACGGTAGTCTGGTGATGGTTACCCATCCGGGAAGAATTCGTTCTTCTAAGAGAGAGATATATCTTTCCTGGCATATACTTGCAGACGGGCCAGTTAAGGTGTATAGCTATGTCGGTGATGCATTGATTTATGGTGAAGCGGGCATGGGAATCTATAGAAGAAAAACCTATGTAAATGATATATATAATAACTTTGGTTGTTATTCACCCAGTTGGAACTGTAACCCAAATTTGGTATCTATCCAGTAAGCAATGTCGAGAGAAATTCCCCGCCGTGAATTTTTAACAATAAGTGCTAAATTAGTTGGTGTTTATGCCACCAATCTCCTTGACAAGGGAAGGCTGTTTGCTCAAGAAGACACAGATTATCCTACCACACCAGAACCCCTCCCTAATACCTTTAATGAAACAGCTGCTATTTTAGAGAACGCTCTTTTCTACCCAGAAAACCAAACAACTTCTACCAATGGTATGTATCAACTTAATATCAGTCAAGGTTATTTGGATAACGTTGCCAAAGCAGGTCATATTTACTTTGATCAGAGATCATTTGATAATGCTGTTGATTATTCTATAGAACTAGTTTTTGATGTCTTGAATGAAGGTTTAAGAAACAAAAATCTTCCGGAAAAAACTCTTAATGATATTGTCAGGTTCAAACCATTTGTTCAAAGAGGTGGACACAGAGTGGGCGAGGGTGAAATTGAAGGGACACTAAGTAATGGAATTGTTCATTATGTATGTACTACGAGGGAGATGGTTGCCATAAGAGAAGAATTCAGGAAAAATCTGACAAATCAAGATTTTATAGAGACGAGTTTTTTATTTGGTAGCAATTCTATGAGTTTAGGTTTTATATTTTTTGATGATAAAGGAAGGCTAGTAATGGTAACTAAAAGACTACATAATGATGAGTCTGTCCCATACGTTTCTCGGAGCCCGATTGTCGACAGCATATCAGCTGGCATTATGGTGGGGTTAGCAGATTCAATGTTGTTTGCAGAAGTCGGAGCATCTGTGCTTATGCCTAAAGCAGTTGGTATAAATGATATTTTTGGTTGTTATCCACCCAGTTGGAACTGTAACCCAAATTTGGTATCTATCCAGTAAGCAATGTCGAGAGAAATTCCCCGCCGTGAATTTTTAACAATAAGTGCTAAATTAGTTGGTGTTTATGCCACCAATCTCCTTGACAAGGGAAGGCTGTTTGCTCAAGAAGACACAGATTATCCTACCACACCAGAACCCCTCCCTGATACCTTTAATGAAACAGCTGCTATTTATGAAATTGCCAGTTTTTACGAACGACCTCAGATGCAATCTACTAACGGAAGATATACCCTTTATTATTCCCAGAATTATTTAAGGGAGGAGGCAAGAGCCAACAATTTCGTTTTTGACCAAGGTGCAGTTGACAGCGTCACAGATTTAATCTTTGAAAAATCTTTTAATGAATTAAACCAAATTCTGGCTTCCCAAAGAAAACCCGCTGTAGCTCAAACTGATAGTGTAATCCTGAGGCCGTTTGTTCAAAGAGGAAGCACGATTGTAAACACAAATTCAATCGAAGGGATTATTTCCAAAATAAAACATTATGTTGTCACTTTTGAAGAAATGGAACAATTAAGAAAGGCCATTCAGGACAATCCTGACGC
>CAZSLA010000004.1:0-44162 GCA_964607795.1 uncultured Gammaproteobacteria bacterium | reverse complement strand
GGCGGTGAGGGTGGGATTTGAACCCACGGTTCCGCAAAGCGGAACACTCGCTCTCCAAGCGAGCCCGTTCGGCCACTCCGGCACCTCACCATTTTTGTTTCCGTATTGTAGCAATTTTCAGTCTCCAAAATCCAGCTTCACACAAGGTGTTTAGGCAGCTTTATTTTTGCATGGGTACACTTTCTAAATCCTTGGGCATTTTTTCTATGGCATAGCGAAGTGCGTTTCTTGCCATCTGTCTTGTATGTCTTGAAATTGTTCACGGGCGATTTTGCGCCGTAGAGCTTGATTTTTTAAAAAAATCACTGTATTATCAAAGCTAGTCTTCGTTTTCTTCGCCTATTTTATTATTAGCTCGTACTTTATCAAGCTTTTGAGCCATTTTTTTGGCATCTTTGAGCATTTGCTGCTCACGCTTGGAACCCAAACGGCGTAAGGCTTTGTCGTACTCAAGCCAGGTGCTTTCGGTAAAACCCAAAGCTTCCTCACCATCGCGAAAGTGCATTAAATAATAAAGTAGGCGCTGGGCCACGGGATTACCGTTTACTTTGGTGGTGCCTCCGCTTCGGCCAACTTCTTCAAGCACTTTGGCCCGCATGCCTCCTTGCTCTCCCATCATACGGATAGCAGCCCGAACCGAGGATTCGCCCTTTCTTGCCATAGTTTTGGGCAACTCCCAATCTGTTTCTTTGTCTGCCTTAGTAATAAACCAAAGCCTTTTTTTGCCTTCATTTTTGTAAACAGCGGCTGCTGCAACCATTAAGATTTTTTCTGTCATAGTATATACACCTCCTTAATTTTTGCGGTGAGGGTGGGATTCGAACCCACGGTAGCCAAATTGACTACATCGGTTTTCAAGACCGACCTATTCGACCACTCTAGCACCTCACCTTAAAAATACTCACCTATTATATCAATTTTGCCGCAGAAGCCGTAGAGAATAAATCAGTTTGCCTGTATAATAACCACAAAAGGTGGGGTGTCCGAGAGGCCTAAGGAGATGGTTTGCTAAACCATTGTCCCGAAAGGGACGCGCGGGTTCGAATCCCGCTCCCACCGCCTTCGCTTGCAGAGACAAGCTCGTCCAAACCCTAGCCTGCAATGGTTATGCCCCAGACATTTTTGGCTCCGGCTTTTTTTAAAACTTTAGTGGCTTCGCGCATAGTGGATCCGGTAGTCCACACGTCATCCACCAAAAAAATATTTTCGTAACTGCTAAGTTTTGCAGAGGCATGGGAATTGGTTGCAAAAGCATTATTTATATTTTTTGCTCTTTGGGTTTTGTCGAGCCTGGCTTGAGGTAAGGTAGACTTACACTTAATAAGCACGTCATTCATAAAGGGTATATTTAATTTGTCTGCCCACACCCGGGCTATTATTTCAGCCTGGTTAAAACCACGCCAGTTTAATCTTTGGGTTTTTGTCGCCATGGAAACAAATGCACAAGTGTTTATTAATTGAGTATAGTTTTTCACTTCATTTAAACAAACCCGCGCCAATTCTTCGGCAATTTTATAGCTAAAGTGATACTTCATCTGCACCAAGGCTTGTCTTATCGGACCCTGATAACTAAAACAAGAAATCTTACCTTCCATACCCCATTTCTGTCGGCAGGAAAAGTGCGTTTTGCCTTGATAATTAAAGTGCCCGCACATCGGGCAACAAACGCGTGCGGGCTTTAAATTTTGGACGCACTCAGAGCATAAGTAACCACCCGGTTTCTGGCAAGCAAAGCAATTTTTGGGAAATACCAGATCAATTAAGCCCATATTATTCAATCATGTACAATATATCCTAAAATGCGAGTAAGTAACAAAAAAGCCTACTTTAATTACAAAATACTGGACAAGTTTGAGGCGGGAGTGGTACTAACCGGAGCTGAGGTAAAAGCTTTTCGCGCCGGCAGTGTAAGCCTTTCCGAGTCCTTTGTAAAAATCCTAAACGGTGAGCTTCATTTAATAAATACCCATATTCAGGCAAAAACAGATGGTCTACGCCCTACGCGCTCAAGAAAGCTTTTGGTGCATAAGCGGGAAGCTCAAAGGCTCCAGGGTCTTATAAAAACTAAGAAATTGACTTTGATACCTCTTTCCATGTATACTAAAGGTCGACTTATCAAGGTAGAAGTTGCCGTAGTCAAGGCAAAAAAGGATTTTCAAAAAAAGAATATCCTTAAAAAACGCGACCTTGATAGACAAATGGAACGAGAACTTTTGGACAAAGATTATTAATGGGGACGCATTTGGCATCGACGGAAAGCACCTTAAAAAAAATGCAAGCCGAGTGGCGATTTTACACTCGTAAATCTCTTAAATCAATATAAACAAGTGACGAAGATTATTCGTACACTCCAAAACAAAGCTTTGCATACGCATACGCCTAATTGGTGTCTCATGAGCACATTTCCCAACTGTACTTTTGAGGCATAAACCAAGTTGGGATGCGGTTATTGATTTTGACTTTTAATCATTAACTTAAGCTATTTAAGTCTTACCAAACACGTTTTTCTTGTTAAATTCTGTTTGGAACACTAAATAACAAGATAAGCTTGTAGACGTTTTTTTAAGATCTTTTACGGACGAGGGTTCGACTCCCTCCGTCTCCACAAACAGCTATAGCGCAAGCAAGGCCATGCTCTTTTAATTAAGGTTGAATTCGAAAAGCTTGCCCGCTTTAAGAAAAACCAATTTGTTTTGCGCTTCTGAAACCACAAAACTTTCTACGTGAGTAAGCTCAGGATTCACATATTCTCCCTCGAATTTGCCCTGTTTGGTGAATTTCAAAAATTTTGTTTCCGCGGCATCATACAAATACAAATACTCGCTATTTTCATTAATATAAATTTTGGAGAAAGAGCCTGTGTCTGCGTCTAAAGCAAAGCTGTCTTTGTTCCCCCGGGTGTATTTTTCGATTCGGCCGTTTGGCTGCAAAACCCAAACTGAGCCGTCGATAGCCATAGCCAGGGCCTGGGAAAAATCAGGCTTGATGCCCTCAGCAAGCCACACTTGCTTTTGTGAAAAACCAAGCTGTATGCCGGAATAGCGCCATATTTGGCCGTTTTTGCGATCCAAAACATACAAATTTCCGGCAAAAGTAGAGATTAAGGCGGAGGATGGCTCCCAATCTTCTGGCTTGATAACAAGCTCCACGTCCTCGGTGATTTCCCTTACTCCGTCTGAGCTTAAAACAAAACTTCGCCCGGCATACGAGGCCAAATCCAAGGCATCACTTAAGTAATCAGGGCCCGCCACAAACTCCGTGGTTTTATTTTTAAGCTCAATACTGACAATTTTTCTTGCGGCTCCGTCCATAATTAAAATCGACTCATCAGAATACACAAGCTGATTTGCCGAAAAATCGCGGCTAATCAGGCTCGTGTCCAAATACAATTCCGGCTCCACCTCATAGACCCCTGCGACCGGGCCCAAGCTTGCGCTGATTTTTTGAGACAGTTCATTCAATGCTTCGTTGTCGCCTTGGTGTTCTTGTAGTTCCAAAGCGCGCTTCCTGGCCAAGAGCAAAAGCTCTTTAGCACGCGCCTTGTTCAAGCCCACCAAGCTTTGCGCTTCTGCAAACTCGCGCTCAACCTCAGAAACACTTACCAAAAGCTCGGCTTCTTTTTCTCGATCACGCTTTTGCTTTAGGCCAAAAGCAATGCTGACAGCCAAGATTAATAAAATTAAAAAGCCAACCAAAGGCAAGCTTTTTCTTTTTTTGTGGGTTTCTATGTCAATGGTGTCCGGCCTTACTTTTAGCCGACTGTCCGGCAGCTTTGCCAAAAGCGCATCTATCACCCTCACCAATGTAGCTCTGATTTCAGGAGTTTTTCTTTTTAAACTGGACTCATGGGCCGTTTGGTAAGATTGACCAGTTTCTTCCTGCACTTCAATTACCAAAACCGCAGTCGAGCTTGCGGATATAGAATTTAATATTTTTGGAGTGATGATTTCAGAAAAACGCTCAAGGCCGTCTGTTTCCAAAGCACCCTTTAAAATACCTTCAGAAAGCGTGTGCAAAAGCTGCTGAGTACCGATTACTATTTTATCCCCCGCATTTAGCTTGCCAGAAACCGACAGGTGGTTACCCCGCTGGGTGGTGATAAGCGGCACCAAATGGCCCGCGCGCAGCACCAAAAGCACGGCCCCATTGGCGCAAGCACCCAGCAAATTATCCGCCAAAAAAGCACAGGCTCCGATTTCCACATTCAACTGCCTGGAAGTAAATTCCCCGGCCACCCGGCTTACGGCATTAACCAGGACATTAAAAGCGCCGCCCCCTTTTTGACCATAGTATTCCTCGTGCAGCCTGGCCAAAATTTCCCTACCCATTTCAAGCCTGTATTTGTCGTTTGGATACAAGCTTTCGGTCTCCAAAGCCTGGGTGGAAATAACGGCATACAACCGGCCGCGACTGATCAATTTTTCCTTGGTGTTGGGAACATAATCGTGGACCTGAACCCATCCAGAGGTGTCTGGATTGCCCACTACCTTGGTTGAGGAGTAATTAAACGGCATATGGCAAGTAAGTAAGTTACCCTTACAGTATCACAAATGCCACTACAAATGTACCTAAGGCCATGAAAAGATGCATCCAGGCCAAAAAACGAATAGGGGCTTCAAAACCAACTTCCAAAGTATCTGTCATTTGGTTCACCTGCCGGATCACAACTGAGGCAAAAATTAAATAAATCAAAAGCCCCACCAACAAAAAGGTTTTTAATAAAAGCCACAAAGAATTGGTGAATTCTATATTCACCAATTGTTCCAGATTCATCTTACCCTCCCCTCTAGCTTTTCTATTTCTTCCTCTACCCGTAGTTCCCTGAGAATCTGGGCCACCACATCCGGCTTGGGAACAGAAACAAATTCAATTTGGGGCACTTCGGCTGCGGTTTGGATCATGACATTGCCAAAGTTAAACATCGTGCGGATCACACCCCCCACCTGGGTAGTGACGTCTTGGATTTGGTCCAAGTTGGCATCAGTGATTTCCCGATACACCAAATTGACAAAATCGACGTCAAAGACGCGCTCGTCGGTGATAATATTGACATTGAAAAACCAGCTGATAAATTTTTCGATGGTAAAAGCCAGGGTAACTAAGTACCAAAACATCAAAGCTACCAGCTGATAATCCGCGGGCAGCTCCTCCGTGGGCACAATGTAGCTTAAAAACAAGGGGGCAATAACCATCAAAAGCACGGTTATGATCCAACGCAAATTGGTGATGGGGTGCTTGCGCAAAAGTAAAATTATGTGCTCCTTGCTGTCCGTGCCCACAAATTTCACTTTGCCAGGATAATAGTTAAAGGCAGAAACGGCTTTGTGGCTGGGACTGGGAATTTCACTTTGAACATCTTTGTGAAGCGTTTTTTTAAGTTCTTCAGGGTCTTTGCTCGGGTGTCTAGGTTTTTTATGCGCTTGAGCTTTCACCTTTTTTTTCTCGGCCACAAAAATATCTGGCATAGTAGCTTTAATTATACAGTTTTTGAAAAAAAATTCTAAATACTAGATCTGTTCAATATTAAACAAGCTCGATTTAATACCAATATAGCCCGGGGCCCGCAGATTAAATGCGCGTTTAAGTTCCTCCCCGCTTATGCTTACTGTCCCTTTGTTGGTGCCAAAGCGCACGGAGCTGGTGGAACCGCTATTTGAATAAACCACAGATACACTACTTACCGAAGTAAAACCTCCAATATTGGCAAGCTCGGAAATGGAATACGGATTGCCTCCCCAGCAGCCGCTATCTATGGGCGAAACTCGCCCTACATCCCCGCCCCCCTGATAAAGCACTTTCCAGGCATTTAAAATGTCTGCCATTTCAGCGGCCGTAAGCCAGGGATTACTCCGGCCGCAGCTTGCTCCCCCGCGGCTTTTGTACCAGCCTTTGTAAAACCAGGGCGAGCCGGCAACCTTTTCATAAGCAGTATCTGGCCAGGAGCCATTGGTGTCTTTAATCCCGCTCCAGCCCCACTGGGAAATGGTGAAACCTCCGGAAGTGGAGGCATAATAGGCTTTGGCGGGACTGCCGTCTTTAACAAGCACCCAGCCACGCGTGACCCGAACCGCCTCGGCCCATTTACCGCTTTTTAATTGCGGTTTATAAACTTGACAGGCTTCTGTTGTGCAAATTGAGCCCGCCCCGCCGCCAGTGACTGCCAAAGCATAACTTCTGGCGGCCACTGCTTGAGCTTTAAGAGCTTCAAAACCTCCGTTATCGCCCCAGGACTCCGGAACTTCATAAATACCCAGCAAATAATTTTCTTCAAAGGAAACGCGGCCAATACCCTGAACTTCGATCGTCTCGGGCACTGGATAGCTTTTGTTTAAAGAGGCTCCTTGGTAATAAGCCGATAAAATCTCCTCGGCGTTTTGGCCGGATTTACTTCTGCCATAAGCTCCGTACTGGCTCATGCCGGTTCTGTGAGGGGCACCAAAGCTGAAAGCCGCAAAAGCGGGCCTAAAGCCCGGATTGCAAAAATTGGCCGAGCCGGGCGGGCCGCTACACGGCTCCAGGGTGGGAGGCGTGTCTCCGATGGAAGTTTGAAAACCGCCCTCCTTCAAAGCCACCAGTTGCTTTTGCTTGGCGCTAAGCTCCGTCAGGTATGATTCAACTTTTTCAACTTCCCCGCCCAAAAACTCAACGCGGCCATTCACCTGAGCCTGAAGCGAAGACAGACTTGCCTGGTTTTTTTCCAAAGTTTCTTTGTCTGTTTTAAGCTCCTGCAGCTTGGTTGCCAGCTCCTCCATGGTTAAGCGGTCCTGGTCCGCAACCTTTTGGCGCATAAAGATTTCGCGAAAGGCGCGGGAAGCATCGCTATTGGAAATAAAAGGCATAATCGGGTCATATGTACGAATAAAGCGATAATGGCTGTTGGTTTTTTCATTGAAAACCTCCCTGGTATACAAAAGGTCCTCCTCGCGCGCGCCAATTTCCCCCTGGACTTTGGTCAGTTGAGCAGAAATGCCCTGGATGCGGCTTTTGATGCTTGTCAGCTGGGCATTGAGGGATGAGAGCTCCTGCTTGTTGGCCTCGTGGGCCGGAGTTAAAGCATCGATCTCGGCCTTTATTCTTTGCAAACAAACGTCAATTTCGCCAAACTCCGGATTATTGCAATCCGGCTCGCCTTGGACTGTTAATTTAAAGGGGTTGACCAGAAAAACAGCCACAAAAAACAAGGCCAAAGGCAGCAGTTTTTTCATTTTCTTATTATACCAGTTAAGTCACTTAGCCTTTATTCATGGTAAGATCAAAATAATGAAAATTACTCATAGACTTTCACTGCACTTTTTTACTTTCGTGCTAATCATAATTTCATATTTATTATTTCCTCCTTCTGTTGATGCTGAAGACCTAAATTGTTACGATTACCAAAATGAAACCCTGATTCTTTCCTATGACGAGCTTTATTTAGAAGCCGGAACTGATTTGGTTATTCACATATCACGAGGCTCAGACTCCGAAATCGATTGTGACAACAAGACTGTTTATGTTTGTCTTGAACCCAATGTTTTTGATGGTAAATTTGTTTGCGAAGACGAAATTCCCATAACTCTTGATGCTGATTGCAGCGGCCTAGCGACTGCGCCGTCTCCCCTTTATAAGGGTACCTACGACTCTGTAGTACTAGATGGTTATACCTACGGAATAAACAACTACTGCAGCGGGTATGTGGATTTTGAAACCTACGGCGGCGGACATCCACCTCAAGATTGTCTAACAGCCGGCGGGGACTGTTGCCTTGATGAACTAGGTTGGTGCTTAAAACCTGGAGCCAGTTGTTGCAACGTCTGCCCGGGTTATTATTGTGGTTTCAACGGCAAAGTCTACCCAAATGGAGAGACAACTTGTGGCTACTTAAATACTTCTTGTTGTTTAGATGACGGCGGCAAGGTTGCCGGAACTCCCTGCTTTGGGGATTTCATTCCTTCGGACATCTCAAACCCCAGTACCTGTACTTGCGAAAAGGTACCAGAGCCCCTCGACATTAAACTCACATGCACAACCTCTGATGGCAAACGAGGAATTAACTCAGCCATTGGCTGTATCCCCATCAACGCAAACACAGATTTTTTAAGGTTTCTTTTACAGTGGGGTATGGGGGTGGCTGGCGGATTTGCCGTACTTTTGATATTATATGCAAGTTTCATTTTTATCACTTCCTCGGGTGATAAATATAAAATCAAGGCAGGACGCGAGCTTTTGACAGCTGCCATTACCGGAATTTTGTTTTTAATCTTTTCCGTGTTTCTCCTGCGCGTCATCGGAATTGATATACTGGGAATTACACAGCTTTTACCATGATCGATTTGTTTATCAAAACAGCCTATGCTCAAGGACCCAAAGGTGGGGGCGATTGTGCTGACCACGAGCTCTATACTGCCATTGGCTGTATCCCCATGGACACGAGCTCAAACCTCATTGCTTTTTTTCTTCGCTGGAGTATTGGTATTGCAGGAGGTATTGCTGTCATATTTATTCTATATTCAGCTTTTATTTTGATTACCTCCGGCGGCGACCCCAAAAAAGTCCAGGCAGGACGTGAGCTTTTGACAGCTGCCATTGCAGGACTGGTATTTTTAATTATGTCCATATTTATTTTGCGCGTAATTGGCATTGATATTTTGGGGATTACACAAATTGCAGGAAGATAAACATTTAAGGTAAAATTATATTATGAATCAAATTGCACAGATTGATTTTGACAACTTACAAAATGTTGCTTCTCCCAATTATAACAGCAGCAAACAATTTGCCGATTTAATTTATCACTTTAATTATCTTAATTCTGGTGGAATAGTTTCATATATTTTCTTCGGCGCCGGAGTACTGCTTCTTGTTTATCTCATTAGCGGAGGATTACAATTTATGTTTTCGGGTGGCGATGAAAAAAAAGTTATAGCAGCAAAGGGAAAAATAACCAATGCTTTTTTGGGTTTCGCCATCGTAATATTTGCTTATTTTGTGGTTCAGCTGTTAGCCTTAATCTTGGGACTTAGCACCGTGAGCAACCTATTTTCATAACCATGGATAAACTGGCATTAGTAAGTATCTCAAATGAAATCGGCTCTCCCCTTGGCAAAGAAAAAACCTTGGGAGACCTAATAAGCCTTATTGTCACAAGCTCCATCACCGTGGCGGGGATAGCTGTTTTATTTTTATTTATTTACGGCGGATTTAAAATAATCACTGGTGCCGGATCAAGCGACCCTAGAAGCGCGGGACAGGGAAAACAGGCAGTGACTTATGCTGTGATTGGTTTTATAATTGTCTTTACAGCATATTGGGTAATTAGACTAACAGAAACCCTTTTGGGAGATCGATTTATAACTTTGGCTAATCATTTAAAATGACATCCTTTTTATATTTGTATCAAATAGGGGTTATCTCTCCACCCTCTCAATTGAACCGTTTTGGCACGGTTCAAGGCGGAGCTTTTGGGGTTTTGTTGCAGCTTATCTTTAATATTTTAATCGCCGCCGGAGGAATATATGCGGTATTTAACTTTATCTTGGCAGGCTACGCTTTTTTGTCCGCTGGCGACGACCCCAAAAAAATTCAGAGTGCCTGGGCAAAAATCTGGCAAACTGCTATTGGGCTTTTGTTTATTGCCGGGTCATTTCTTTTGGCAGCCATTTTTGGCAGGCTCATTTTTGGTAATGCAACCAGCCTTTTGCAACCAAGCATCCCAACTTTATAAAACATGAATAAAATTGCACAAATCAATCTTGCGCCTCCGGGTGGATTTTCCGGCCCAGGATCTTTGGGAACTAACTTGGCTGGACGAGAAGAAAATTTATTTGCGACCTTAATATCCAATATCATCGGTGTTATGACGGCCATTGCTTTTATCTGGTTTGTAATTCAGTTTATGATCGGGGCAATTGGCTGGATAACCTCAGGTGGAGACAAGGGTAAGGTGGAGGCCGCCAGAGGGAAAATTACTACAGGTTTTATTGGCTTGGTTGTGGTCATTTCTGCTATCTTTATTGCTGATTTTGTCGGAAGCGTTTTGGACTTGCCAATTTTGAATGTTACGCGCTGGTTTGAAATATTAACACCATAAAATATGGGCAGAGGAGATTACGGCATTATCAATCCGATCTTAGGCAACCGTTTACTTATGTTTAACGGGGGCCAATTTATTGCGGCTTTATTAAAAACGCTTGTTAATTTAATTTTTGTTGTTGGCACAACAGTTTTCGTGTTTATGTTTTTGTATGGCGCTGTCAAATGGATTAGTTCAGGAGGAGACAAAGCGCAGCTAGAATCGGCAAGGGACACCCTCACCCACTCGCTCATCGGCCTGGTGCTTTTGCTGGCCACCTTTGCAATTGTAAAGCTCGTAGAGGTAATTTTGGGTGTAGAAATTCTCCAGCTTGATTTAAACAAATTATTTATCAATGCTTGACAAGCTAAAATCTTAAAAATAGCATAGAATTATTAAGGAGGTGAATATATGAATACATCTGTACGTTTAAATGTGCCTGGAACACCGACATGGACTATTCCCCAACTTATTGGTTGGGCGGTAAACATTGTTTTGATTGTTGCAGGAATTATTTTCTTTTTTATGTTAATAATCGGGGGTATCCGTTGGATTTTATCTGGCGGAGACAAGGCCAACACTGAATCCGCCAGGAACCAAATTACTGCAGCGCTAATTGGCTTAATTATTGTGTTTGCAGCTTGGGCATTGGCAACACTACTTAGCACTGTCTTTGGAGTTGACATATTAAAATTTGACATTCCAAGTGTAAACAGCGTAGTTACTCAAACAGTTGGATGGGGGGTGCAGTTTAAAAGCCTTGCCTAACAATCAACAAACAAGCATTATGTTTCTTAAAATATGTTTGTTTGTTGTATGAAAAAATACTATGTATAGTACCGTTTTTGCCCAGACACCGCAAAATATTTCCGGTGAGGAGCCCGCAAGTTTTCAGGATTTGGAAATTATCTTTTCCAATGTTCTAACTTTTGCCATTCCTATTTTGGCCATTGTTCTATTTGTGATGCTTATGCTGGGCGGGCTTAAATTTATAACCTCGGGAGGCAATCAGGAAAAAACAGCAAGCGCCAAAAGCACCATCACCTGGGCAATAGGGGGTTTGGTGCTTGCAGCCTTGGCATATTTAATCATCAGCGTGATTGCCGCCTTCACCGGCCAGACCAATATCCAAAATTTTGTTATATACCAAAACACACCTTAATTTGAGCTTCAATTTATTTTGATGCTAAAATAGACTGTGTTAAAAATAAAATATATCATTTTCTTTAGTTTATTTGCTATTTCATTTTTGCTGGGAACAACACGACAAACTAAAAAAGTTTTGGCACAAAACACACCTTACCCAAACCCAGCACCAATTTCTTGTAACAGAGTGGGGAGTGAAGACAAAGATTTTCATAGCCTCAGGCCTTTTCAGGCAAGCGCCTGTAACGAAACTACTACCACCACAAGCTATTCGATGTGCGCCAATGATCTTATTGCCACGGAAAAACTGGAAATAGCCTATGGAACTGCACCCGCTGGCATGAGCATCAAAGAATGCCATGAAGAAAACGGCAACCAGGTATGTACATATGAGTTTCAAAATCGAAAGATTAGTGTGGATGTGGATCTTACCAATGCCCAGCTGCCCATTGTGGGGCTTACTGAAGGACCATATGTGAACAACAGCCAGTACCGGCCATTCGGCAGCCTTACCGATTCCCAGCGGATGAATGAATACCTAAGCTGGTACATGAATGGCACCATCTATCGAGCAGAAGAAAATCGCCCGGTTTATTACGAAGGCTACCCGGGCAAGCCCGAGGGCATAAGCGAAAGTGACTATGACACCCTTAGGGGGAGAGCTTCTGAAGTAATTAACTATTCAGGCCCCTTAAACAAAATGCTGCCCAAAGAAATTCAAACAAAAGAACGTGTGGAAGAAATCGAGCGTGCGGAAAGCACCGATCTTACCGGAGACGGAGTGAACGAAGGCAGCGGTGAAAACGGCCCACGCCACAACCAAATAGTTGGTTGTTTATACAACCTTAAAGGGTATGATAAATTTTTTAATGCAATAGCAACTGTAGGTGATTTTTTTAATTTTTTAAACAATTTGGGCCCCGTAGATTATCTTGTACCTGACAAATTTACAAAAGGAAAAGATGTGGACTCAAATCCTCCCGGTCCTTGCTATCCAGAGCTGGACGAAAACGGGGATATGGAGATCACGTCTGATGAATTAGATGCGCTTAAGGTTAGTTTTGGATCAGCTATAGACTGGTTAACGCCAGACTTAAAAGTAAAAGTGGAAACCATAAGACTTTCTGATTGGGTAGGTGAACTGCCACCACTCAGAGAAAACTACAACAATTTTTCCGATTATTGGAAAGCCTATAAAGATTGGCGTGGGGATTTTTGTTTAAGTCTGGGCTTTGTTTATTATTGTTTTGATCCAGGCGGAGACGAGCTAAAACCTAAGTGGCCTGGAGAACTTTTTTATAATATCCCCTATTCCTCAACCGAAGACAGAAAAGGCCAGATAGCAATGCAAAGCGCCCAAACCCAGCCCACAAGTGACCTGAGAAATGCTAATGTAGAATTCGTACCAGACAGCGACGGCCAAAAAATCCTTTACTTTCCTCACATGCAGGAAACTGCCGAACTGGGGACGCTTCTCCAGAGTACCTACGTATCCGGCACTGACACTTTGCTTAAAAATAAATGGCTGGTGGGACCAAACTTCATTCCCCAGACCTTGCGCGCGCCCGGCTATGACACAAACTTTTGCGAACCCATAGATAGCCGAAGCCCAAACCCGGGCGATAACCTCTTTGGTGAATATGAACCTGACGACGGCTCAGACCCGCGCCTTACAGGCTCAATTATTTACTCAGGTGAGTTTACCTGCACTTTTCCCAGGCAAACCACAACCGGCAAGGAACGAACCAATCTTTCCTGCGTGGACTTCGAGCCAGGGACTACGCATTGTAATATCGAGCAGTGCCAGCAGTACACCTGCGGTGCCGACGGCTTTTGGATCGGCCCAGACGGTGCGGATGCATGTGTTGGCCGTACAGAATGCCCAGATGCGGTTTCTGGTTCGTCAAGCTCATATACTTATGCCAACTGCACGGTTGAGCTTGCAACCGGCCTTTCCCTGTATACCGAAACCCCCAACATCGAAGAGCTCTGGGAGCGCTATGTTTACGGGGAAATGTCCACTTTTAAGCGCATCTTCCCCAAAGTGGGCGAAGAGCGGCCCGTAACTGAAATCAAAGACATCCCGGCAGACACGCAGATTTCTTACTCCTCAAGCGCCACCGAAACCCGGGCCGGAAACCCGGGGAGTGAACGCCCGGGGACAAACGCCAAGCTTTATATTCCCCATTTGGGCTCCATCTATGATTATTTTCTCAAAGGCATCCAAAAAGCCCTCCGGCCCAAGGAAGCGGGCATTGCAATATCCACCATCGGCCAAGCCCTGGCTCCTGCTTATAATCCTTATGAATCAATTGCCTGCCCCACCTCAGCCGAGC
Organism: uncultured Gammaproteobacteria bacterium; assembly: GCA_964607795.1. GTDB lineage: Bacteria > Patescibacteriota > Microgenomatia > UBA8517 > UBA8517 > DYGT01. The sequence continues at coordinate 30,629 of CAZSLA010000004.1, read as the reverse complement.
CGCCCGCCAATATTGATTTTCGCGAAGGCATTTTGTGCGAAACCACACCCAACGAATGCAACCCCAACACACCTATCCCGGCCGGCTACGACGGGGTATTCAAAGAAAACGTAATTAACTTTGCCAAGTACGGATGGGTTGCCGAAGGGGGAAAAAACAGCCTGGTTGAATATTGTTACAATACCGTGGTGAGTAAATCGCTCGAGGCAAGAGTAAATCCGATTTATACCCTGGCCATATGGATTCAAGAAAGCGATGCCAGTAACTACAACTCAAATGTAACAACCTGCGACCCCACGCGCCCGGCAAATACCGTTCAGGATTTCGGCATTAACGACAGGTCAATTGCCGGAAACTTTGCGGCTCAACTCAATAGATTTTTACGCCTGCCCTATTATTATCCCAATAACTACGGGCAGTGTTTTGAGGATGGCTGTAATCTGGCCACATTTTCGCGCGTTTACCAGCAAGGCGCCAGCTCAAGCTGCATGGTCAACAACAATGCCATCGGCTATGCAGCTAAAACCAAACAAACCATGACTCGTATCTATTCTGCCTGCCAACCCAAATACCCCACAGACTTAAACTGTGGTCCTTAAATTGTCTATTTCGCAAATCAAAGCATCAGTGCTATCATATAAGGTGACACAAAATAAATATAAAAACATGTTCAAACGCCTGCTCATTTCTTTTTTTGCCGTAGTTATAGTTTTCTTTTCCATTGCTCCAGCTGCTGCCAATGCCCAGTGGTATAACCAAAACCCGGCTGAATGGTACAGCCAGGTTTATGATGATGACAACCCCAGTGAAATCTTTGGCGAGCGCTACACAGCTGCCCAAGTTGATTGGATTATTATGTCTATACTTACATGGCCTGCGACAAAAATCCTTCAACCAAACAATGTAAGTTGTTTTTTAAACTTAGTTATTGAACACACTGTAAGCGTTAACACATGTGTCAACGGTCTTAATGACTCAATAAATATTTTGAGAAAAGCCTTGACACTTCCAACAATTAGCGACTCTGAAATTAATGTTAATACCAGAAACCAATCTTTGGCTGGTAAAATTTTCCAAGAAAGACCTTTTTCTGGAATTACCTATGTTAAAAATAAGGTCCAAAATTTTAGTCTAATTCCGACAGTTGAGGCACAGACCGGCTTTGGATATAGCAGGTTTGAAGGTGTCACCCTCATAGTTTGGAAAGAAATCCGAGATATGTCATATGCATTATTTGTGGTTGTAGCTATTGTACTTTCATTCATGATAATGTTTCGTGTCAAAACATCTCCCCAGACGGTGATGACTGTGCAATCTGCTCTGCCTAAAATTGCTATTGCATTAGTACTGGTAACTTTTTCCTACGCCATAGCCGGCTTTATGGTAGACATGATGTATGTATTTATTGGAATAATATCCATTTTTCTTGATCCAATCCTCCCAAACGACATAACAAACTTATTTTCAGAATCAACTTTCGAATTACTAACTGAGGGTTTTGCGGGCACCGGGGTTTATGGATTTTTATTCTTTAACCTCTATGCCATCCCTTTTACTTTAATGATTGCACTAATAGCACTTCCCACGGGAGCTTTGGGAAATTTTCTATTTTTGGGCGGCTCGGTGCTTATACCCCTTGCATTAATCATTATGCTAATCACATACGTAATTTTATGGATATCACTAATTGTCATGTTTTTCAAAATTACCTGGATGCTTCTAAAAACTACGGCAATGATCTTGATGTTAGTTATGTTTTCACCACTTTATATAGTTGCTGGTATCGTTATTCCTGGCTTAGGCTTTAGCTCCTGGCTTAAAAGCCTAGCCGCCCAGCTTGCTGTCTTCCCCGTTGTTGGCCTTCTGTTTGCATTTTCTTATTTGTTCCTTGCTCACGCTTTTAGTGAAGCCATAAAAAAAATAGCTTTGCTTGAGGCAGTAGAAGCTGCTGGAATTGATGTGGTGCCTTTGTTTGGAAACTTAAATGACGCCGGAATGGGCTTTGGCGACGGGTGGCCTCCTCTGGTTGGTTTAATGGGTGGGGACTTTGGAGCGATTCTGCTTCTTGGCGTAAGTATAATATTTCTTTTTATGGTGCCGAAGGCAGCAGACCTAATTAAAGGATTTGTTTCCGGCAGACCAATATCCTACGGCACAGCTGTTGGTGAAGCCGTAGCTCCTGCAAAATTGGCTGGATTGGGTGGGCTCCAATACTTAGCAACGGGCGAAGAGAGTAGCTATGCCGCTGCCGCTGCAGCAGGAGATACTGGCAGAGCTCGCGAGATTGTTCATGGAATTGCACAAACTGCACGTCGATTCAAAATAGTTAGGTAACTTATTTATATCTTTGAGATATTTCTTTTGCAGCCCTTAACCTGATTTGTGCTCGCCCTGTGCCAACATTCCCCAATATGGTTTTGAAAATGCCTGAAAAAGTGTGAGTATTGACAGAGTGAAGCTTTTGTAAAACATACTCGATTGCCTCACGACGCTCCGCAGGATTTTTGTACAAACGCGGCATTAACAATACCAGAGTAGCATTGATAGATGGATCATAATGGTGCTCACCTACATTCAAAAGCAATTCATCCGTTCCAAAAACAAACCCTGTTGCGGATTTATCGTTGGCTCGAGCTTTTAGTAAAGCTAGTTTGGCTACCACCGCAGTTATAAAATCTAAATCATAATAAATATGCCGCAGCCATGGCTCTATGGACACAACGGCGCTAAAAGCAGTGGCAAAATCTCCAGCATCACTCTTGGGGTCTTCTTCAGTAAGGAGTTCGTACATTTTTCTCACAGACCCAGCTCGCGCCGAATACCTCCACCACAGATCCCCATCCGAACCTCCATCGCGAAAGCTTCTTTGCCAATTTCTGCCTTGGTGTGAATATGTAATCCCCTCTTGATCAGGACGCAACAATTCCGGATCTGTTACATCTACCAAACCATTTCCCAAGTCAACACGACTTGTTCGTAAAATGGCCTGTGCCCAAGAGGTGTGAAAGATATGCTGCTCACGATCGTTAATATTGGTTTTATCTTCTAAAACCAAGTAATCCATCCAACCATAAAACATCCTCTCTGGAAAATAATGAAATTTTCCTTCACTCACTTCGCGTCTGAAATCTGATCCGTGAGCTATTGCACGATCTGCAAACCAATCCCCCAACTGCCCCCCCCATTTTTCTTCAATGTCTTGAGGGCTTTCTTTGTCGAGCTTAAACATCGCCTTATCTAGGGGCATCACCATAGATCTAAACGAATCCGTCGAAATGTGCGGTCCCGCAAGAACTCGGTCGTTGCCCTTCCTGTCACCCGAATCGATAGAGCCAGACATAAAAATCGTATTCCAAGCAAATGTAGCCGCTGCCTTCGCAGCCAAATCAGGTGAATTAGTTAAAGTGTCTTGCGACAATAAACCTGGATTACTTACAAGATGTGATCTTAAGTTTGCAGTTAACTGCCTTATTAGCTCCGGCTGACCAGATATTAAACCCGTTCCTGAATATCTTTCTCTTAACCTTAAGTGTGTGTTTCTGGCACGATTGTTCATGTATATTTTTTGTTTGCCGTCTGCATCTAACACAACTACTCTATCCGGAACTGACGGATCGGGCTCAGAAAGCTCAAACAATTCTTTCATTAGGGTTGCAAGTGCGATTCTGTAGCCCGGCATATTCATCCATGCATGCCCCAACCCTTTAGATTCAATCTGTATTTTTATATCTTGCTCCCCCTCGATAGCCCCTGGCCTTAAATAGGCATCTAAACTGCCTTCGGCATCTTTACGGCTAGCAATAAAATTAACGTGCATCTGTGTACGTATCATCGATCTTTGTGCCTCATTTAATTCTCCATACCAGCGAGGCGGCTTTTCAATCCATTTTGGGGGAAACATGATCACATGCATGGCTGTATTTTCAACAAACTGCGCATAGGTTATATCAGATAACTCGAAGGCTTCCTTTTGTATCTGTAGAGATTGCTCTGAGCTTGTAGCAATTCTTTCTAATACACCAGAACCGCTACCACCACTTTCTACCAAATTAGATCTCAATTCCCGAATTCTACTTAAAAATTCCTTTGCCATTGGCATATCACCAGCATCTATATGATGACTTCGTATTAACCCACGTATCGTTATGTCTGCATCTCTTAGCTCATCGGCATTCAACAAGTTGTCTGGCAACTCCGCTAGCAACTCTATTTCAGTTTGGAGATCCGGAGAAACCAAATTTTCCCATTCAGCTAAATTATGAACTATATTGCCATTCCAAGAGGGGCCGTTATTATCCGGTCCTTGAATTCTGTTTACAGGTCTGTTTGTTTCTGTCCTAACGGGTGGAGCAATATGAGCTGGGGGGGGAATCGTACCCTGCTCCTCTTTCTTGGTGTGCAGAAGGCTGATTACACCCGCCCTCAGCTCTTGCGCGTTTATCTCCCCTCTTGAATAAGCAAGATAAGAAGCGGCAAGCTTTAGGTTTATGCTCAATATGTCTTGCTCTCTATCTGTCAAATTGCCACCCATGGTCTGCTTTATTTCGGTTGATGCTTTTTCAATTAAATCACCGGCAAATTCGTAGTCAGCTGCGCCATAACGCACCCCGCCCTCTCCCAGAGCATCATTAACCATTGCCTGGTTGACTGCAAAGGAAGCTTCATTCATAATCCGAAGCGCCTCCATGTCACCGCCTGAGGCTCCCTGTATTTCCTCTGCATGACGCCTAATGTCCTGGCTAAGGCTGTTTCTATCTACTGGCTGTCTGTCTCTGTCTGGAGTCATAGGTTGAATTGATTGTTGTGTATCTTGGTTGTCTTCGGGCATGGGCAGATGGAATTATTATAGCATTTACCAAGGCCCAGGGGCAAAAATCCCGTGAAAAATAGCCTCACTTGCACAAAAAGCTTCATATTGTATGCTTAAAATACATCTAATTATGGCTACCACGGACCACGTTTTTGAGCAGCACGCCGTACCGCAAAACATCAGCTCCTACCAATTCAGGCTGGTGGGTGACATGACCCTCAAGCAGTTTTTTCAGCTGGCGGGCGGGACTTTGATTGCCCTTCTTTTTTACGCCTCTCCCCTGCCGTCATTTTTAAAATGGCCTTTTATCATTTTTTTTGCCTTGGCTGGCGCAGCCTTAGCTTTTTTGCCCCTCCAGGAGCGGCCGCTTGAGCAATGGGTTATTGCGTTTTTCAGGTCAGTGTATTCACCTACTCGCTTTGTTTGGCAAAAAAGGCACGAGCCCGTCCAATATTTTCAAGGGGTAGGAAGCTTACAAACAGCTACCACCTCAGGCACTTCTGAGATATCGGAGGCTGAAGCTAATACCGTGACAATAAAACCTGGCTTTATGCAAAACCTGGAAGAAGCGGAAAAGCAATTTTTAACAACGTTCACAGGTCTTTTTTCGCTCGGGGAAAACGTACAGGATAATCAAGTAGAAATTGGCACCCCACACCAAACCCCAGCCAAGGAAGAACTGGCGATTCCGCGACAGGTAGCTGTAGAGGTTAAAAGCGAGGACAAGGGCTTTAACAAACAAACTCCCGAGCCCGGAGCAATACTTACACAAGAGACTTTATCTGAAATACTGCCAAGGGGGCAAAGCACCACCCAAACCTTCGCCGCCCAATTTTCCCCGGATGCGGCCCCGCCCATGCCGCCCACCCAGCCAAACGTGATCGTAGGTCAAGTGATGGATGCCAACAAAAACATCATCGAGGGCGCAATTTTGGAAATCAAAGATCCGATGAATAGACCTGTGCGCGCCCTCAAAACCAACAAAGCCGGCCATTTTCTGATTGTTACACCCTTAAACAAAGGCACTTACACCATTGAAATCGAAAAAGAAGGCTTTTGTTTTGACCCCATCACACTTGAGGCCAAAGGCGAAATTATTCCACCCATTGCCATCCAAGCCAAAAAGGAGACCACATGAAACTACCCAAAATACCAGTGTTCAGTTTACCCGACCAGCCGCTTTATGACCTAACACAAAAGCGCGTGCCGGTGGCCGAAATTACCAAAGACCTGGTGCTTTACAAAGACGGCGGTGCGGCTTTAGTTTTGGAAAGCACTTCATTGAATTTTGGCCTGTTGTCCGAGCGCGAGCAAGAAGCTGTGGTTGCGGCTTATGCGGCTCTCATCAATTCTTTGTCCTTTCCTCTCCAGATTTTGGTGCGCACACAAAAAAAGGATGTATCCATGTATTTGAAAAGACTCGAGGCCCGCTATAACGAGATTGCAAACCCCAAGCTCAAAAACCTGATGCAGGGCTATAAAGCCTTTATTGCCGAAACCATTAAAAGGAAAAATGTTTTAGGCAAGCGTTTCTTTATTATTATTCCTTTTTCTCCGTTTGAGCTGGGTCTGGCTAAAAACATTTTCGGTGGGCTCAAAAATAGCGACAAACCCATCCCATACAGCAAAGAATATGTTATGAAAAAAGTGGAAACCGCGCTCTATCCCAAGCGCGACCACCTGCTCCGCCAGGCAGGCAGGCTCGGACTTAAGCTCCATCAGCTGACAAACGAAGAATTAATCAAGTTGTTTTACGATACTTATAATCCAGATGCCGAGACCATAAAAGTAGAAAAAGCACAAGAGGAAATTGCTGAGCCAAAGGAGGTCCAAAATGAAGCTGCCGCAAATTAAAAAAGGCGGAGGGACTGTGCCGTCAGCCAAAATGCTCACGGGTAATAAGCCCCAGCTGGACCCCGTCCAGGCTTTCAAAGAAGGCGTGACACCGGATGACATTATCGCCCCCAACGAAAGCCAGATAGATTTTGATTACCTGAAAATCGGCGAGGTTTATTTTCGCACCTTGTTTGTGGCTGGATACCCCCGCTTTGTTGTCCCCGGCTGGATGGAGCCCATCATTAATTTTAACCACAGCTTGGATTTGGCTTTTTATGTTTACCCGGTCGAGGGCCGCACCATTTTGGATGATCTCAGGCGCAAAATTACGGAAATGGAGGCTGAAATTTCTACCGACATCCAACGCGGCAAAATCGTCAATCCCTCAACTCAAGCCAAGCTGGATGACGCCAAGCTCCTCCAGGAGCAGCTGGTCAAAGGCGCTGAGCGCTTTTTTGAATTTGCCTTCTACATCACCATCCCAGCTACATCTCTCGAAGCACTAAACAGCATCTGCAAAAGGGTTGAGTCAACTTTGGGCTCTATCCTCATTGTTTCCAAACACGCAGCCCTAGACCACGAACGAGGCTTTCTTTCAACGGCTCCTTTTGGTCGCGATCGGCTGGCAATCACCCGCAATATGGATACCACTTCACTAGCCACCACTTTTCCCTTTACCACGGCCGAGCTGTCAAGCGACGACGGGATTTTGTATGGCATTAATTCCCAAAACGACTCATTTATTATTTTTGATCGTTTTTCCCTGGAAAACAGCAACATGACCGTGTTTGCAACCTCGGGCGCCGGCAAAAGCTTTTTTGTCAAACTTGAGTCTTTGAGAAGTCTAATGTTTGGCACGGAAATGATTGTCATTGACCCGGAAAACGAATATAAAAATCTGTGCGAGGCTGTGGGCGGGGAATATATTTCTTTTTCTTTCTCAAGCCCCAGCAAAATCAACCCCTTTGACCTAAGCCAGATCCGCGAAGAAGGCGAAAACCAACTTGGACTAAAAATCCTCTCGCTCCACTCGCTTTTTAAAATCATCATGGGCGAAATAAATGCTACCCAAGAGGCAATTTTGGACAAAGCCTTGATCAATGCTTACCGCGACAAAGGCATTACGCCGGACCCCGACACCCAGGACCGTGAGCCGCCCTTGATTGAGGATCTGTTCAAAGCACTTATCGGTATGGAAACTCCTGAGGCTCTAGATTTAGCGGCCAGAATAGAAAAATTTGTCAAAGGCAGCTACCGCGGCATTTTGGACCAGCAAACAACCGTTGATATTAAAAATCCCTTTACCGTCTTTTCCGTACGCGACATTGAGGATTCCCTCCGGCCCATTGCCATGTTTGTAATTCTGGACTTTATCTGGACCAAAATCCGCCGCGACATCAAAAAGCGGCTCTTGATAGTGGATGAGGCCTGGCACATGATGCGCTACCCTGACACAGCCCAATTTTTGTGGTCAATTGTCAAGCGTGCCCGCAAGTATTATCTGGGCCTCAGTACCATCACCCAGGACGTGGAGGACTTTTTGGCTCAAGACATCGGCAAAGCCGTGGTAACCAATTCCGCCATGCGGCTTTTGCTCAAGCAGTCCCCCGCGGCTATTGACAAAATCGCCGAGACTTTTTATTTGTCCCAGGGAGAAAAACAGCTTCTTTTGGCGGCGAACGTGGGCGAAGGCATCTTGTTTGCCGGGCCGCACCACGCCCCGATCAAGATTGTGGCCTCGGATGAAGAATACAAGCTTATTACCACCAATCCGCGGGATTTACACGCTCCTGGCCCCAACACCAAGAGCCAGACCATCACTCCCCTCGAAACAAAAACTATAGTAGACTACAATGATTTAAATGGATGATAAAAACAAATACACTTATCAAAAGATCCAAGCCATCCTGACAACAGGCAAAGACCCGGATGATCCAAAGCGCTTCTACACACAGCAGGAGCTGCATGAGCTTATAACCTGGCTAAATACAGGTGAGACCGAGGTTCAAGAAAGTAAATTAACAACCACAGCCCAAGCCTTGGATGTTGAGGAAAATACGCTGCCCGAGAAAAGGCAAGCTGCCTGGGAGCAAATTCTGCGGGACAATCAAACAGCTAAAACAGGCGGGCCAGGCGCCATGACCGAGGCAGTTTCCCGGGAAATCTCCCAACGAGCCCTTGGTCTTGCCGGCAAAACGGTCCCCCCTGAAATTAAAGTAAAAATAGGTAAATTATTGGCACAAATTCCGGATGTCCAAGGCATTGCCAAAAAGAAGGCTGTACAAGCGCTCAGCACCAGGCTTGCTGCTCGCTTGGGAGTTGCTGCGCTCGGAACCACGGCCTCCGCAGGCGTTTATCTTTTGATAGAAGCAGGAATATTTGTGCTTAATAAAGTCAAGGATATGCTGCGCTCCGTATTGATAAAATTTACCGGAGACGGAGATGGCTCTAATCTAGCCACGGTTTCACTCGGCGCTGCCGCTTTGGGAATTGTTTTTCCTCCAGCTTTTGCATTAGCATTAGTGTCTGGTGGCTTGTCTTATATTCAAGGAGGGAGCGAGGGTTTTAAAAAAGCAAGTAAAAGAGGATTTTTAGTTTTTTTAACAATTTTAGGAGCCTTTTTTTCTGTTGTCATCTGGCCCATCGTAATTTCTTTGATAGCAATTCCTGTGCTGATTGCTTTTACCATTTTGGTAATCACCAACAGTAGTTTTGTTATTCCACCTGGAAGTAGTTTTTATAAAGATCTAGGAGGTGGAATATATCTTACGCAAACATGCTTTGTTCTAAACGGACCCTGGCCGGAAGCATATCGAACAAACATGATTAGAGCGACAGAATTTATGGCACAAACAGGAGCATATATGGATAAAATCTGTAGCAAAGGCCCTGTCTATTTAACCTACTCAGGAGTTGAAAGCTATGGAGGTGAAGTAATTTCTTCAAACACAATTTTAATCTACGAATTAGGTAGCTCAACTGTAGGCTCTGCTGCCTACACTCTTGCCCATGAAAGCGGGCATATTTTCGCACGAAGATATGAAGAGGTACAAAACAATATCTATGTAAATGATCCCGGGATACAAGCTGAACGACCTGTTTGTACGTACCCGTTTGCATCTCGTAGAGGGATGCTAGTTGAAGATTTTGCAGAAATGATAGCTCTATTTATTTATACAAACCCTGTTATCGGATATATCGAACCTAGCCAAACCAGAAATCTTGCCTGTATATCTCCCTCTTTTAATGTTACATATCCAAATCATGTTAATTTTGCGGCCCAGCATATATTTGAAAGCCGAATGGGTTGGTAAAAATTTTTATTTATTCTGCACCAACACCTTCTCTTTCAAGAGAAAATTCCGGCGCCCAGTTAACAATAAAATCTTGGGTGCTGATTGTAGGGGGAAAATACCAAAGCTCAAATATATATTTCTTATCCTCCGTCGCGTAAAAGGCGAAACCCTGATTGAAGTAAACAAACAAGTGAATACCAGCATTCATTCCCGGGCCATATAACATAACTGGTTCATTTCCATATTGGGAGAAAATATGGTTGATAGAAATCTCATTCGTTTGCAAAACACGTTTAAAAAAAATGACCTCGTTCCCGTCATAAACTGCCTCGTTTCTTTCAGGTGGTATTATTGAATTGTAAAAATAGTATTGCTTTCCAGTATAACTACCTGTTTCTATAGGACTTCCATATTCTTGTTCTATTTCACTTCGAGTATCAGGTCTATTCAAATTCTCGGGAAATTCTGAAGGAAATATTGATGCTCCAGGCGTAGACGACGGATGTGGATTTATATGTGATTCGGTAATATCACTTGATCTCTTCACAAACAAAGTCACCACATACAGCCCCAGCCAGGCAAGAATAATTAAAAACAAAACAACAACTAATTTTTTTCTTTTTTTAAGCCTTGCGAGCAAACTGGCTTTGGGCTCTGGCTGGTTTAAAGCATCTGCCGTCGGATTTTGTGGCTCCATAATGCCAGTATAGCGCAAGCTGGCTATTCTTGCACACGCACGGGCATAATCAAGTGAAGATAATCCTGGGAACTTGTATCTTTAAAAACCCCGGGCGAAGTGGTATTCGTGAGAGCAATTTCTACCTCATTTGCCTTGGTAACCAACAAAAAGTCCTCGATGAACTTAAAGTTAAAAGAAATTTCAACAGGTTCACCGTCAACCTTTGCCGGAATTTTTGCCTCTTGCCGGCCGCTGCGGCTGCTTTCGGCCCGGACACCCAAAGACCCCTCCTCGACTTTAATTTTAACAATATTTGCTGTGTCGCGGGCAAAGACCGAGGCTACTTTAATAACCTTGGCAAATTCGTCTTTATCAAAACTGGCAGTGACCGAGCTGGACTTGGGGATGATACGCTCGAAATTGGGAAACTCGCCCTCAATCACACGACTACTAAAAACCAAGTTTCCGCAGACAAAAACGACTTCGTTGTCTTGTTCATTGATGGCAAGTTTGAGTTCTTTTTCATCTTTGACACTTCGCTGAAGTTCCAGAAGAATGTTTTTGGGAATAATGACTCTCCCCTCTTTGGGCGAGCTACTAAGCTTGACTGTTTTTTGCGACAAACGAAAACCGTCTGAAGCCACAAGCCGAAGACCCCCCGGCTCCATAATAAATAAAATGCCCGTAAGCTGCGGCCTGGTTTCGTCGCGCGAGGCAGCAAAGCTCACTTGGGTCAGAGTGTCGACAAAATCAACCACGGGGATGGAAATGGCACCCTCGGGTATTTGAGTAGGAATGTCCGGAAAGTCCGAGGTGTTCATACCAGACAAATCAACAGATGAAGTGTCAGTGGTAATTTTGAGCGTTTCCCCGCTAGCCACAAGTTCCAGCTGGCTGGACTGCAAATTGGAAACTATCTCAGACAGAATTTTTGCGGGAACGGCAATCTCACCTTCTTCACTTACTTTAGCGGCAATATTTGTATAAAGCGACATTTCCAAATTTGTTGCCATTAAGACAAGCTTGTTTTTCGTGCTTTTTAAAAGAACGTTTTCCAGAATAGGCAGTTGGGCTGTTTTGGAAACAAAGCGGGTGGTTATTAAAATATTTTGTGCCAAATCTTCTTGGAAAACAGTAGCCTTCATGATTATATGCATTATATGCTAAAGCAGATTATTAACAAGAGATTTTTTGTGATTATATTTTTTTTATATTAAATATAGTAGCAGTAGTAGTAGAGAGTGTGGATATGTAGATAGATAAGCTTGGTTTGTATCTAGGAGCAAATGTTGATAAAAACTTGAAACATTTGTTAATGAATTTGTGGAGGATATAGTAAATTTGTTGATATGTGGATAATGCCTTGATTTATTAACAAATTATCCCCCAAAATTATTTTTTATCTGCAAAATATCCTCACGCATCTTAACATCTTGTGAGACTAGCTGGGTAATTCTATCCACAGCGTGGATGACGGTTGAGTGGTCGCGTCCGCCGGCTACGCGGCCCACTTCTTGTAAAGGAAGACCAAGCTCAGTCCGCAGCAAATACATTAGCACCTGCCTGGGTCTGGCAATCATGCGGGCGCGCGCTTTGCCGGTCATGGCCCTTCTACTTATGGAATAATGGTGGCACACGGCATCGAGCAGTCCGTCCGGGCTTAGACGCTTTTCCGCTATCTGGGTTTTGGCGTGCGTGCCGATGATATTTTTAACCAGCTCCTCGGAGACTTCGGCATTGTTGAGCTTAACCTCAGAAGATAGTCTCACCAGCACACCTTCTATTTGTCTGGCAGTATCCATATTGCCCGCGATCAAATGCACAATTTCGGGAGCCAAGTCCAAGTCTTTTTCTTTGGCTTTGATTTGTGTGATGGCACAGCGCAGTTCAAAGTCCGGCGGGGCAACATCCACAATTAACCCTGCCTCAAAACGGCTCTTGAGCCGGTCTTCAAGCTCATCTATTTCTGTTGGGGGTTTGTCTGAAATCAGGATTATCTGCCCGCCCACGGCCGTGACAGCATTGAAAGTGTGGAAAAATTCCTTTTGTACGGCGTCCTTGCCGGCAATAAATTGAATGTCATCAATAAAAAGTGCGTTGGCCTTTCTGTATTTGTCGCGAAATTTTTGTGTAGTTTTGTTTCTGATACCTTCGATAATGTCATTGGTAAATTCCTCACCCGTACAGACGATGATTTTTACACCCATGTTTTGTTCGAGCATCCGGTATCCGACCGCGTGCATTAAATGGGTTTTGCCCACGCCCACTCCGCCATAAATAAAAAGTGGATTGTAGTTGATGCCCGGCTTTTGCGCCACTGCCTCGGCGGCTGCGTGGGCCATCTGGTTGGAGTCTGAGACTGCAAAGTTTCCAAAAGTAAAGCCCGGGCGCAACCTGGTTTTGAGGGCCAGTTCCCGCAATTCCGCCTGGGTGTCTTTTTCATCAAACAACGGCGGCATGTGGCTAATTTTTTCCTGCCATTCCTTGGGTGGCGCCTTAACCAAAAAAGTCAGATCTACCGGCTTGTCTACGGCTTTTATCAATGCATCCTGGATAAGGCCAAAATAGCGCTTTTCAACGGTTGACTTAATAAAAGCCGATGGACAACCGACTTCAGCCAGAAAGCGCTCGTCGCCTTTGTTTTGAAAATTGACGAGGTGTGTTTGCGAAAGCCAGGTCTGAAAAATAGCCGGAGAAACAGAAAGTTTGACACCCTGCAAGGCATCGCGCCAAACTTGGTCTTTGTCAGGATCTTTCATAATTGCTGTTTGACCTTAAATTAGAGAGTTATCCACAAAACGTCAATCCCCAAAAAAGGCAGATTGGTTTAAAAATATTTTTTTGCTATAATACAAAGCGTATGCCAAAAAGAACATACCAGCCAAGTAAAGCCAAACGGCGTAAGTTCGGCTTTTTAACAAGAAATAGCTCAAAAAAAGGCAAAAAGATAATCAAGGGACGCCGCCAAAAGGGCCGCCAAAAACTTGCTCACTAACATGCTACCCGGAAAAAACCGCCTAAAGAATGAGAAAGATTTTTTAGTTGTAAAAAATAAAGGCAAAAGATACAAAAGCAAAAACTTCTTAATCCAGTACCTTTTTAAGGAAGGTCAAAAGGATTGCCGCTTTGGCATTATTGTCAACAAAGACATAAGCCCTCATGCGAGCCTGCGCAACAGGACTAAGCGCGCGATCCGCGAAGGCATCCGACGAAATCTCTACTGTCTAAACGGCACATGTGATTGTGTGGTGGTAGCTTTCCCCTCAATCGCTCAGGTATATACCGCGGACATAATTACTGAGTTGACCGAGGCTTTGGCTGCGTGCGGACTTTACAAATAAGGCTTATGTTGAAAGCGCCTATGTTAAAAATTTATAAAGCAACCATCTCCCCCTTTTTGGTTTTGATCTTTGGCCGTGGCTGTAGATATGAGCCCACCTGCTCTGATTATGCGTGCAGTGCAATCCACAAACATGGTATTCTGAAAGGCGGGCTTTTGGCTGGCAGACGGATTGGTCGCTGCCATCCATTTGCCAAAGGCGGCTTTGATCCGGTGCCGTAAAAATACAATATGGAAATTATTAATACACTTTTAATCGCACCTTTAGTTAATGGCCTAGCTTTATTTTATCATTTAACAGGGGGCAATATGGGTATTGGGATTATTGTCTTTACCATTGTTCTGCGCCTGATTCTGACACCTTTGACGCGGCCTTATATGGAATCCATGAAAAAGATGAAGGATTACCAAAAAGATATTGATAAATTAAAAAAGAAGTACAAGGATGATCCTATGAAACTCAGGCGCGCGCAGGCAGATTTTTTTCGCGACAAGGGTATCAATCCCGGTGCCGGTTGTTTGCCATATTTACTGCAAATTGTGGTTTTGATTGCTTTATTTCGCGTGTTTACTTCCATTTTAGTTCCGGGGGAGGACGTGACCGCAAAATTTAACGAGCGCCTTTACCAGACTTTACAATTTCAGGAGGGTGCCAAAATCGATACCCACTTTTTGTATTTAGACGTTTCCGAGCCGGATAAATTTAACCTTGCGGGTATGCCCTTCCCTTTGCCTGGGCCGATTTTACTTTTGGCGGCCTTGGTACAATTTTTGTCGGCCAAGCTTTCTATGCCTTATCTGGCAGAAGAAAAAAAACTGGTTGGAAAAACCAAGGATGCAAAAGACGATATGCAGGTGGCTCTGCAGTCATCCATGATTTACACTTTTCCTTTAATGACGCTTTTGATCGGTCTAAATTTTCCTTCGGGTCTTGCGCTTTATTGGATGACTTTTTCCGTCTTTCAGTTTGTTCAACAGTACCGCTCCCAGGGTTGGGGCGGGCTCACCCCTTTAATTAAGCGCTTGGGTTTGCTACAATTACGTGGTTAATCATGGATCAGAAAAAAATTGAAACCCAAACCACCAAAATCCTGGAGCGCTTGCTTGAGCTTCTCACGATCAATGCGGACTTTGCAACCAAGGTAGAGGAAGCCGACGGCAGCTTGGTGGTTAATGTGGATATGACCGAAGTCTCTGAGTCCGGGCTTCTGATTGGCGCGCGCGGCTCTACTCTTAATGCTATTCAATCCTTTTTGGCTTTAAGCCTTCGTCAACAAACGGGCGAATGGCTGCCTGTGCGGCTTGATATTGGTAACTGGCGCGGCCGGCACGAGGATTATCTTGAAGACCTTGCCGGTCAGGCAGCGGAGCGTGCTTTGGCCACACATGAGCCGCAGTATTTGTATAACCTAAGCCCGTCGCAGCGCAGGGTCATCCACATAGCCATAGCCAAGCGTGAGGACGTGGTTTCTGAATCCCAGGGTGAAGGTCTGGAACGCCATCTCATAATAAGCGCCAAAAAGTGAAATTCCACAAGCCAATATTTTTGCTTCTTTTGTTTTTTTTTCCTTCCCAGCTTGGTTATCATTTGTGGCCCCAGTGGGCATATGTCCGGGGGATACGCATTGATTATCTCTCCCCCACGCTCTATTTTACTGACATTTTGATCGCCTTGCTTTTTGTTGCCGTGATTTTAGACCAAGCCCTGAGACAACGCTTTTGGTTTTTTTTAAAGACTCACAAGCAAGTTTTTAAATTATTAATTTTGTTTGGTTTTGTTAATATTATTTTTAGCGCGAGTTGCTTTTTGACGCTTTATAAATGGTTTACTTTTTTTAAGTTTTTGGTTTTTGGGCTTTATGTTTATTTGCAAAAAGTATCCATAAAACAAGTTGGCTTTGTTTGTGGTTTATCGACACTCGTGGTCTTTGTTTCCTTTTGCCTTCAGCTGCTACAGCAGAGATCGGGTAGCTACCTATTTTATTTGTGGGGCGAGCGGCGCTTTTTGGCAAGCGCCCCGGGCATTGCCAGATTTACTTTTTTGGGCAAAGACTATTTGAGGCCTTATGCTTTTTTTCCCCACCCTAATGCTTTGGCTGGTTTTTGTGTGAGCGCTATCCCCTTTTTCCTGGCTTTGCCAAAGGGGTGGTTTAAATATTTAACGGTTCTCATGGCTTGCCTGATGCTTATTTTTTCACTCTCGCACAATGCTTTGTTGGCAGGAGCAATTCTTCTTATTCTTTACTTGACCAAAAATAAAGTGCGTTTGAGTTACTTGTTCATGGCTGTGGTTGTTGCCTCTTTTCTCACTCCCCTTTTTCTGGCTTTGTTTTCAGGCCTGGGGCCAGGCATCAGCAGGCGCTATGCCCTGGCTTTGATAAGCCTGCACATGCTGAAGGATAACCTTTTTTTTGGCGCGGGCCTTGGTAATTTTGTCAGTGGGCTTTTTGTTTATTATCAAAAGCTCCATGCTTTAATCACGCCCGAAGCTAGCTATTGGCTTCAGCCCGTTCACAATATTTTTCTGCTTTTAAGCAGTGAAACCGGTTTTGTGGGGTCCATGTTAGTTTTTGTTTTGTTGTTTAAACGCTTAGGGCAAATCCGTTTAGATTCGCCCCTGGCATTTTCTTTGGCAAGCATTTTGCTTACCGGCCTGTGGGACCACTATTGGTTGACCCTTCCACAGAGCCAGTTTTTTTTGGTGCTCGTTTTAGCAATGTTTTTTGCGCTAAATCCATCTCGCAAAAAAAGTCAAAAGGCTTTAAAATAGCTTGTATGCAAATTGTTATTCATTGTGATGGAGCTTCGCGCGGCAACCCTGGACCGGCGGCTACTGCCTTTTGCGCCTACGCGGGCGACAAACTTTTGTATGAAAATGCAGAGTATGTCGGCATCACCACCAATAACGTTGCCGAATACAAAGCTGCAGTCATGGCTTATGACTGGCTGATTTCTTTTTCTCGGGATTATTATATTGCCAAGGTGGATTTTTATTTTGATTCAGAGCTTGTTACCAAACAGCTAAATGGCGAATACCAAATCAAAAGCCCGCTTCTTATTCCTTTAGTTTTAAAAATAAAACAGCTGGAAAAAAGCTTGTTGTTTCCTGTTTTTTATCACCATGTCCGGCGTATGTATAATAAGCGGCCGGATGAACTTGCCAACCAGGTTCTTGATAGCTTGATGAAAAACAAAAGTTCTTCACGTTTATCCTAGTTTGACCACTTTAATGAAATGAAGTGTTGAGGCTGTGCGCAAAATTATTTGCCTCAGTTTCACATGTCTGGGGGAGTCTTGAGAGAATTTCCCTGAGCATGTAAGATTAGGAGAAGATGCGCCCCACCATTACGCTTTACGGCGACGAGAATTTTTTTCTAGAAAAACTCAAAACCATTTTTGAAGCCAAAGGATTTGTGGTTTATGTGAATGCTAGTTCTGGCAGTTATTACAACGTGATTGTGCATTTACAGCCTAAGGCTTTCCATTGGAATAAATTAGTACCCAAACTAGCCGGAAAGGTACTTTTTGTTTTTTCTTTGATTGATGACCAAATTCCCAAAGAACAAGACATCCAGAAACTCCTGACTATGGATACCCCTGCGATTATTAAAACTATTTATGTGGGTGACATCTACGGCAGCGACTTAAATTTTTTAGCCAACTCGCGTTTTTTGGAAATGACTACCGGGGGTTCTCTTAACATATCGCCGGCCACGGTTTTTTACCCCCTGGCTATTAACCAGGCCTGTGAGTTTGTGGTGCGTGAGCTTTTCACCTATGCCCATGGTCAGGACGTGGCCTTGGCCACAAAAACTACGGAAGAGGCTTTTGCCGCGCGTCTACAAGGCCTAGAGTCCGGCATTCCAACAAACCGCACTCCAAAAAGGTCAGACCAGGTAATATTTGCCGTGCCGCATTTATTAAGTTCGCCTTTGGACGAGGATGCTATGAGCAAGCTTGCACAGGCCATGAAAAGTGCCAAGCCCCAAGCCAGGTCTGTGCAGTTTCCTGCAAAGCTTGCGAAGATTGAGCTCAAAGTTGACGCTCCTACAGCAGTGAAAAATACAAAGCACAAACAAGTGTCACCACGGTCATGTCCCAAGATCTACAAAAAAATTTTTATTGTCGGCATGGTTTTGTTGTGGCTTATAATAACGCCTTTTGTGGCCCTCACTTTTTCCGGTGCAAGTTTGTATGTGGGTGCTAAGTCTGTGGAAAAAGCAAATTTTACCGGCGCCAAAATGTTTTTTTCAGTGGCGAATATAAGTGCTCGGCTGTCCTCGGATTTTTTTGCTATGAGTATGGCAATACCTGGCATACAAACAGTTTCGCGCTCTGCCTACGATGCCGGTATTTTGTTTGCCAAAGGAGCGGGAGTGGGTACAAGGGCTATAGAAGTTATAGTGAGTGGCAATACGCTTGTGGAACATGTTTTATCCGGCAAAAATTATGATTTTGAGCTAGCAGCAGATAAGTTTTTTTTGCAGGTGGATGGATTGTACAAGCAAAGCATGTTTGCCCAAGGCCAATATAAAAATCAGGAGGCGCTTTTTTCCGGGCTTGTATCCAAGGACTTGGATCTGGGGGAAAGCCTGAAATATGTTTATGCTATGCGCGAGCTTGCTCGTGATATGGATGAGATTTTGGGGATTCACGCCCCCAAAACTTATTTGGTGTTACTCCAAAACAACATGGAGCTTCGCGCCACAGGAGGCTTTATTGGCTCGTTTGCACTTGTAACTTTTGAACATGGCAAATTAATCGACACCAATGTTTTTGACGTTTATTCTGCCGATGGTCAGCTTAAAGGCTTTGTGGCCCCACCAGAGCCGATTGAAAAATATTTGGGCGAAGCCACCTGGTATATGCGCGACTCCAATTGG
Source organism: uncultured Gammaproteobacteria bacterium (assembly GCA_964607795.1). Taxonomy (GTDB): domain Bacteria; phylum Patescibacteriota; class Microgenomatia; order UBA8517; family UBA8517; genus DYGT01. The sequence goes on along the minus strand of CAZSLA010000004.1, from coordinate 11,785 downwards.
GACCCGGACTTTGTTTCTTCAGCACAAAAAGCTGAATGGTTTTTGGACAAATCCTTGAACCGGCAGGTGGATGGGGTGGTGGGCATTAATTTGGAGGTCCTGCGTACTTATTTGAATACTACGGGCTCCATAGAAATTACCGACTTTTTTGATACGGTCACGGCGGACAATTTTTATCAAAAAATCCAATTTGAAGTGGAAGAGGATTTTTTCCCCGGTTCGCGCAAAAAAGCGCACTATCTGACGGCTTTAACCAATGAGATTTTGGCGTCACTCACTAACCTTGATCAAAGGGATTACCTGGCCTTGGTCAAAAATATAGCAAGCCATTTTCAAGCGCGTGATATTCAGCTGTTTCTTCATGCGCCGCAGCTTAAGCATATGGCAGGCGCCTTAGGCTGGAGCGGTGAGTTAAAGCCCGTGTGCTTGCAAAGCAGGTGTCTGAGTCTGTGGGGCGGCCTGGTGGAAGACAACATGGGAGTGAACAAAGCCAACATCAATATCGCCAGGCGGGCACAACTTAATGTAACAATTGGAAGCGACAGGGTTGATTATCAGTATCGAGTAGTTTTGTCTAATGAATCAAAAGCCGTGGGTCAGGTGCCGGAGTTTGGCTATAAAGCCTATGTGCGGCTTTTGGCGGATGAGGGCGCCCAGTTTGACAAAGTAAATATCCAAAGGGGAAGCGGGAGTAAAGAGATGTTTCCTGAAATAACCAAAAACGTCGGTGGCTGGCTGGAAGCTGGAGTGTTAGTAACGGTTGATCCCCAAGAAGAAGTCATGCTGAGCTATAGTTGGAGTGTGCCGAAGCCCGAAGTTGACATCAATAGATATAAATTCTTTTGGCGCAAGCAGTCCGGAGTTTTGGCTTACCCTTTTGAAATAATTATTACGAGTGAAATGCCTTTGAAAGCCGCGAATGACAAAGGTTCCTTGACTGAGGGCACTAATTTTCATTATAATACGGCTCTTGATGGCGACATCGAGCTGTATTTAATAACCAACTAAATGGACACGCAAAAAATCACCATTGATAACCGAGTTCTCGTCGGCCGTAAGGTAAAGAAACTTCGAGCTCAGGGTATCCTGCCGGCAAATTTGTATGGCAAAGGTTTGAAATCGCAAAACATCCAAATCGGTTTAAAGGAGTTTAACGGGCTTTATAAAAAAGTTGGGGAGACTGGGATTGTGGAGCTTATACTTGGGGACAAAGCACATCCCGCCCTGATCGCTAATATCCAGATTCATCCTGTTACCAATGAGCCTACGCATGTGGATTTTAAACAAGTTAATTTGAAAGAAAAAGTGCGGGCCACGGTGCCTATAGTTTTGGCGGGCGAGGCCCCGGCCGAGAAGAATGGCGAAGGCACCGTCATTCAGCAGCTTTTGGAAGTGTACGTTGAAGCTTTGCCCATGGATTTACCGGATGAATTTCAGCTTGATGTTACTAAATTAGAAAAAGTGGACGATGCTTTGACTCTCAATAATCTGATATACGATAAAACAAAGATCGAAGTTGAGGGTGAAAGTGAGCAGATAGTTGCCAAGGTCGTACCTCCACAAGAGGAAGATGAAGAGCCAGAGGTGGCCACACCTGCGGAAGTGGAAATTATCGGAGAAGAAAAAGAGCCGGATGAAGGTGGGGCCGGTGAGGAGAAAAAAGAACCAGAGGCTCAAAAGGAAGAAGACTCCAAGTAAGCACCTTTGACCTTTTCGCTATTTGGGTCGATCGCGTGCGCTTTTTTCAAATATATTTTGGCAATCTCATTCCTTCCCAGCTTTTGATAATAGCCGGCAAGGGCTAGGTATGCATCGCGGAAATGACCGTTTTGTTTGATAACTTCGTTCCAGAAATTAACTTCCTGGTGTTTTAACACCTCTTGGGCACGGGTCTGTTTCATTTTGGTGAGGTGAATAGAGTAAATGTTGAACAGGCTTAAGGCAATAATAAAGCCGATCAACAAGGGCTTGGCTAAGCATTTTAGGGCAGCTATGAATGTCATGATGGCCAAGTTTGGGCAATAAGAGGCTTGGTGGGCGTGCCATAGAGCTGTTGCCAAATGGCCTCACTGATAAAAGGCATAAAAGGGTGGGCCATTTTTAGAGACTCGGAAAGGACGTATTCCAAAGTAGGCTGAGCATCGCAGCGTCGAGACTTTGTTGATTCCAGATAATCATTGGCAAAGTCATACCAGATAAAATTATACAGCGTTTCAGCGGCTTCGTTGAGGCGGTATTTATTTACTGCCTTGTTTATTTTTTTACTTGTTTCTCGTAGAGTTTTAATAATTTTGTGGTCTTGATCGTTGTTTGAGCGTGGAGCTCGGACCATAAGCGTTAGGTGTTTTTGTTCCATAGAAATATAGCGCGCAACATTCCAAAGTTTGTTGCAAAAATTTCTTTGTCCGCGAATGTTTTCTTCAGAAAGAGAAATGTCATTTTCGACCAGTGCTCCCCATATTAATCCCATACGAAGCGCATCTGCCCCGTATTTGTCTACCATGACCAAAGGGTTTATAACATTACCTTTTGATTTGCTAATTTTTTGGCCGTTTTTGTCTCGCACAAGGCCGTGGATAAGTACATTATTAAAAGGCACATGTTTGGTTTTATATAAACCAAGCATTATCATGCGGATAACCCAAAAAGGCAAAATATCATAAGCGGTTTCCATAACAGAGGTGGGGTAGAAGTAGTCAAAAAATTTTTTATCATTTGCCATCAAAGATGCATAAGGCCACTGTGCTGAGCTAAACCACGTATCAAACGTATCTGTTTCCTGAGTAAGAGATTTGCTATCACATTTAGGACATTTATCCGGAGTTTCCCCGGCTGTTACAATCCACTCCATACACTTATCGCATCTCCAAGCAGGTATTTGGATGCCCCAGACTATTTGGCGGCTAATATTCCAATCATTTAAGTTTTTAAGCCAATGAATGGCAATTTTTTTATATTTATCTTTAGCAAACTTAATTTGTTTTTTTCGTATAGCTAAAAGTGCCTCTTTTGTAAGAGGTCTAACTTTTATGAACCACTGCTTTGAAATTAAGGGTTCAATTGTTTTTTTGCACTTATAACACGTTGCTACCGAGTGGCGGATTGGTATTTCTTTTAAAAGCAAACCCTCAATTTTTAGTTTTGAAACAACTTCTTCGCGCGCTTTTGCGGCTTGCATTCCCACGTATTCTGGTGGAGTGTTTATCATTTTGCCTTCGCTGTCTATAACGGAAAGTGTAGGAAGCTTGTGTCTTTTTCCTATTTCAAAATCAATCATGTTGTGCGCAGGAGTTACTTTTAAAGCCCCGGTGCCCAATTCCTTATCAACCGCCGAGTCTATAATTATCGGGATTTGCCTGTTGGTTAGAGGAATAGTGGCCTTTTTGCTTTCCAGTTTTTTATATCTGCTGTCTTGAGGGTTAACCGCTATCGCAACGTCTGCAAAAATGGTTTCAGGCCTTGTGGTTGCTATTTTAACTATGCCGTAGTCAAGATAATACATAAAGTCATCGCGCTCTACATATTCTATTTCTAATTCTGAAAATGAAGTTCCACAATTAGGACAAAAATTAACCAACTGCTCGCCCCTGTAAATCATGCCTTCGTCGTATAAAGATTTAAAAGTTTGTTTTACGATGGTTATAATTTCGGGGTCCAGGGTAAATTTTTCTCTGCTCCAGTCGCAGGAAGCCCCCAACCTTTTTAGCTGGTCGTACATGCTGTTTTTATATTTATGTACATAATTCCAAAGCATTTTATATAAATCCTCGCGTTTGTAATCAAAACGGCTTTTTCCTTGTTCTTTTAATTTTTTTTCAAAAACAAACTGAGTTTCAATGCCAGCATGATCTGCTCCAGGCAACCACAAGGCGTTAAAACCTTTCATGCGGGCATGGCGAATGAGTATGTCTTCAATCGCCACAAAGCGGGCGTGGCCGATGTGCAAATCTTCATTGGCGTTGGGTGGGGGCATGATAATGCAAAAAGGCTGTTTTTTTCTCCCTACGTTTGGGGTGAAGGCGCCCGATTTTTCCCACATTCCATAAATTTGTGCCTCGTGGCTGGCGTGATTATAGTGCTTTTCCATTGGTTTTAGTATAGCGGCTCGGCTTTTAAAGCTCAACGATCGTGAGGTTTGGCTTGGCATAAACTCTTCTCCATGGATGTGGCTTATAATTATGAAAGGCAAAGGTGGCTATACAGGCCGCGTTATCAGTGCACAGGTTTACTGCCGGAATGTGCAAGCAGCCTGGTTTCCCTATATTGGGCATACCCTCGCCCAATTTTCTCCGAAGCCTATTATTAGCTCCAACTCCGCCCGCAAGCAAAAAGGATGAAGCCCTATATTTTTCACGCGCTAGGGTTGCTTTTGCCACGATTACATCCACGATTGCGGCTTGTACTTGGGCAGTAATAAAGCCCTTGTCAATATCTTTATTTTTTTCCAAATAGTTTTTGACTGAAGTTTTTAATCCGGAAAAGCTAAAATCGAAATCAGGGGTCGCGATCAGTGGCCTGGGAAAAAGATTGAGCTTGATTTGGGGATGGCTTTTGACATAGTCATCGGCAAGAGCCGCCAGTTTTGGCCCACCCGGATAGGGCAAATTCAAAAGCCGTCCGATTTTGTCAAAAGCTTCTCCCGCCGCGTCGTCGCGCGTGCCGCCAAGCCACTTGACTTTAGCGCGTCTGGGGTGGTCTTTCATATAAATCATGTCCGTGTGACCGCCGGAAACCACCAGGGCAATTGCTGGGAATGTGGGTAGTTTGCGCTTGATAAAAGTTGCATACACATGCCCCAGTAGATGATTGACGGGTACAATCGGTTTTTGCCAAAGCACGCTTATGGTTTTGGCGGTTTCCACACCCACCAAAAGCGAACCAATAAGCCCCGGTCCTACGGTCACAGCAATGGCGTCAATGTCGTCTCTGGAGACTTTGGCCACGGCCATGGCCTCGTTGATGACAGGGTTGATGGAGGCAAGTTGCTGACGGGCGGCAATTTCCGGGATGATGCCCCCGGTTTTGGCGTGCAGATCCTGGGAAGAGGCAACGACGTTACTCAAAAGATGCTTGCCGTCTTTTACCACCGCAGCACCTGTTTCATCACAGCTGGTTTCAATGCCAAGGATTATCATATTAATTTTTTACTGTATTGGGCCGGTCCCACGGAGGTATACCGCCTGCCAGGGCTTGTAATTACTATAGAAAGTTTTTTCGTAAATGGTTTGGCCGTTTCGCGTTACTTTATAATCAAATTGCACTTTAGCACCCCAGGCTTTGTATTCGATTTGTTTTATCTGGCCGGCGGGTAGGGTGGGGTCGTCCGTGTAAATATCCTCGCCCGGGGCGATTGAAGAATTAATAACAGGTTTGGTTGTAGTTGCCTCCCGTCCGTCGCTGGTGCCATAGAGCTCAAACATCAGGTTCATATTTTTTGTATCGACATAAGTCTGGATCAAGATATGCCCGGGCGTGTCATTGGTAAATTTCAAGTCCGTGGTGGGGGAATAAACCGTGGCATCAAATCCTGGGGGAAAGCCCTGCTCATAGTAGCCCACGCGGTAGGAATGGGCACGGCGCTCAACAACGGGCAGGCCAGCATCCAAGGCGGCGCGAAAAAGCGTAGTGGACACTTGGCAGACGCCGCCGCCATCGCCAAGCACGGTTTTGCCGTCTTTGATTACATACGCTTCTTGATAGCCGGTTAATTTGGAAACATCTCCCAAGGCTTGGTTAAAGGAGAAGATCTCGCCTGGGGCAATTAAGGTACCGCTCACGCGCGTGGCCGCCAGATTTACGTTGTAGACACGCGAGGCTACGGAACCGCGAAAATTAGATTGCCCGCGGCCAATGAGTTCTTTGATGCCCAGGTTGTTGACGTCTTCGGTTTTATAATCAGCAGGCGTTTCTTTGACGGCAATGTCCACCGTAAGCTCGGTAAGTTCTTCGCCCTCTAGTCTTTTGATGTTTTCCATGATTTGCTGGTTCAAAGCCGGTTCATCGATTGCAATGCCTGCTTTTGCGGGTGTGAATTCTTGCACTTTTCCCTGGCCCTCTTGTTGCATAAAGACAAAGTAGGGGTTTTGTGCCGGGCGCTCAATTTTATCCCGGTGACTTCTGATAAATTCGGCAATTATCTCCTGGCTAAACCCCATCGGGCTGGTCAGAAAACTTATCAAGGTAGGGCCATCCAGATAAATCTCTTGATATTCATGCTTCAGAATCAAAGATTTGGTCATTAATTTTTCTGCACGAGTTTTTAAGGCCTCGGCCTCCTCGCCGTTTATTTGTGGGTTAATCTGGGTAGTGGTAATTTCCATGGGGGAGAAGTTTGCAAATGCCAGGCGCAAGAGGATAGTGTTTTTAAGTTCTCCCTCCTTGAGCTCATGCCCCGCACGACCTCTTTCTATTTTAACTTGGTTGTTTTCGATCATGGCATGCGGATACACAGGCTCGTTTACGATTTGGCCTGCAACCACGGATAAATATTCTTCCAGCTTGTTGTGGTTGTAATTTATGCTTAAGGGCAGGTTTAGCTTGTTGCAGGCAATTGAGGCAATAGCTACCAATTTTGTTTCAAAAGCGCTGTTTCTTCCGATTGCATAAGCATTCTCCACATTTTCCTCCCAGTTATAGCTGATTTCCAGTTCGCTTGTGGAAAGAGTAAATTTTTGGCTGGGGTCTTGGGGATAATAAAGCTCAAGTTCAGGAGGCAAGCTTATTTTTTGGAGCTCGTTTAATGCCTGGGCTTTAGTTTTTCCACCCAAAGACACGCTCGCCAGGTGCACACCCGGGTAAATGCGGTCGCGGTAGCCCAGAAAAAAAAGCGCGGCCGCACCACAAGTTAGAGCCGGTGCCAGCAAAAAAGCCATTAGCAATAGTCTTTTTATCTTACTTCTCATGTTCTTGTATGATATCATTTATTTTAAAGATGACTGCTCAAAATCCTCAAAACCCCAGTTCCGGTCAATCAATCCCAATTTTTCCCTCGGTGAGTGAGGATGTGGCCGTCCCGCCCGTGGCAGCAAATGTGCCCTCAGGCCCTCAAAAAGAAGTGTCTTCCCCGGTAGTTACAAAAGAGCCGATAAACTCGAACCCTGCGTCGGCTGCATCGGTCGCCACGCCGGCATCCCCTCCACCCCCACCACCGCTCAGTGGTCCGCCCCCGCAAACCGGAGCCGAAACCAAGCCGCCCAAAAAGGGCTTGCCCAAAAAATTTTTGGTTATCCCGCTTGTGTTAATGTTGGTTGCGGGCTTGGCTTTTGCGGCGTGGAAATTTATTTTGCCGAATTTATCCGGCTTTGGGGGAGGCCGCGAATTAAGCCTGACCTGGTGGGGGCTGTGGGAAGATGAAGCTATTGTAGAGCCGATCATTGCTGATTATCAAGCCAGCCACCCTGGAGTAACGATTAACTACGAATTCCAGTCCAAGAAGGATTATCGCGAGCGGCTGATGAATTCTTTGGCCCGCGGCCAAGGCCCGGATATTTTCCGGATTCATAACACCTGGGTGCCAATGTTTAAAAGTGAGCTTGCTGTCTTACCCGGCTCAATCATGACTGCCCAGGAGTTTGCCCAGACTTTTTACCCCGTGGCTGTGTCGGACCTGACCGTGGATGCACAAATCGTGGGTATGCCTCTCATGTACGACGGGTTGGGGCTTTATATCAACGAAGAAATTTTTAGTATTTATGGCAAAAACCCGCCAAACACTTGGGATGAACTTTTGCAGCTTGCGCTTGAGCTGACTATCAAAGACGAAAACGGCATTATTCAGCAAGCCGGAGTCGCCATGGGTATTGCGGAAAACGTGGATCACTGGCAGGAGATTATTGCTCTCATGATGCTTCAAAACGGGGCAAGTCTGGTCAACCCCACAGGCAATTTGGCCAGTAGTGCCTTGGATTATTACAAAGCCATCAACCGGCGTTTTAGTGCCTGGGATAAGACCTTACCCAATTCAACCACAATGTTTGCTAATGGCGATCTAGCAATGTATTTCGGCCCCTCCTGGCGGGCTTTTGAGATTGCTGATTTGAACCCGTCACTTCAATTTCGCGTTGTGCCTGTACCTCAACTTCGAAAAGACGACCCGACCGAGCCGGATATAACCTATGCCTCGTATTGGGTTGAGGGTGTGTGGGCGCGAAGCGAAAATACTGAAGCAGCTTGGCAATTTTTGGATTATTTGAGCCAAAAGGAAACGCTCACCAAGTTTTATGCCCAGGCTTCGGCTACGCGCTTGTTCGGCGAGCCCTATCCCAGGCCGGATATGCAAGATCTGATTGCCACAGATCCTGTTTTGGGGGGCATAATCCACTTGGCGCCAAACGCCAAAAGCTGGTATTTAGCGGGTTATACTCACGACGGCCAAACAGGCATCAATAGCCGTATCGGTGATTATTACATGGATGCGGTCAATGCCGGTGATTCCGCAAGCGCCCTCAAGACCACTGCCTCCGGGGTGCAGCAAGTTTTATCTCAATATGGCCTTGTCGCAACCACTCAAACCCAGTAAATTAGCCTCGCTTGTTTACCACGATATTTTCTCTTACCCAATGACCGAGCGCGAGCTTGAGTATTGGCAAATGGGAGAGGGAGTATTTGCCTTTAAGGCTCAAAAAGCTCCTCGCTTTGAGTATGATAAGGGCTTTTATTTTTTGAGCGGGCGGGAAAAAAATATTTCTAAGCGCATAAAGCGTGGGTGTGCCTCACAAAAAAAAATGGCCCTTGCACTAAAAAGCACCGAGCTTATAGCTAGGCTTCCAAGCATTTTGTTTGTGGGTATTACAGGCTCCCTGGCCATGCACAATACCCAGGCCGGCGACGACATTGACCTACTTGTGATTAGCCAAAAAAATACTATGTGGACAAGCAGATTGTTGGTGCATGTGCTTTTAAAATTAAAAGGCATTGAGATCAGGCGCTTTGGTCAAAAAGCAGAAAGCAACAAAATCTGTCTCAACATGTGGCTTGATGAGTCAGACCTCACAATTAGCCCCAGCCTTTTTGCAGCCCACGAGCTTGCCCAGATTATCCCTTTGGCTGACAGACTTAAAACTTATGAAAAACTCATGGCCAAAAATGTCTGGTACAAAAAATACTGGCCGCACACCCACGAAGCAAAAGTGCTGCGCACCTGCAAAGCTCAAAAATTTTTACCCTTGGCTATTTTTGAACCTATCGCATATTTGCTGCAAAAGGCCTATATGCGCCATAAAATTACGCGCGAGATGGTTAGCCGGAGGCGGGCACTTTTTCATCCGGTGGATTGGGAAAGAAGGATTATCACCGAGCTTGCGAGGCGAGGCGTAGTGTTAAAATAAAGCATGGACGAAATCGAGCGCACAGACCAGATTGGTGAGCACGGAACCACTTATCGGGGGATTGAGCACAAAGCCCCGCTTGAAACATTAGAAGATTCTAAAACAGAGGCTTGGTGGGAGTTTGAAAAAAAGGCTTTTATGGTCCTTGAAGCGCAAGGTTATATTACCATTGATGAGGTGGGGCAAATAACTGTTGATACGGACAAGTTTCGCAATTTTGGTTTTAAAAGATTTCGACATGACATGTTTACAAGCGACCCCAGGCAGCCGCTTTTGCAAGATATTTCTACGATGTTTGGGTCAAATTCTGTCCAGGTAATAGCCAATTTGTTTTGGAATAGACAGGTTTTAGTAAAGGGTACAGAGCACAGAGGTTTGATTAAAGGTTTAGCAATACCTGAAACGCGCGCCATAGGGCTTTCAGAGGAATATCTTCGAAATAACATTAGTGCTCTTCAGCTTTGGGATTTGGGTAGGAACCGTCTTCCAAAGCAGTACCCGACCACAAAGGACGGTTGGGACAGTAATTTGTCTACCCACGATTTCGTTGTTGGATATTTGGTTCTAAACCAAAGATATGGTTCAGGTATGCGGGAAGGAGAAGATCAAACGTTAATGGTCAATTACCCAAGCCGCAGACGTGCAATCGGGGGAGATTTTTTTAAGGAATGGGGTTACTCGGGCAAACCAACTGATGGCAAATTTCAGATTAGCGGCACTCCTTATGAATTTATATCTCGCTATTGTCAAGAACTTTTATCGCGTGGAATTTTATACCCCGAGGATTTTCAAAGACAGTCAGGTATATCATTTGGTATAGGCTCAAGACGAGTTGGAAATCAGGGGGTTGTTTGGACAGAAAACATGGCGTTTAGTTTGGGTCGAGAATATGCAGGTATGCAAGTTTATCGGATGTCTCCCGGGCTTGCGGCTGTAGTGTCTCAGGAAACAGGTCTAATTGAGGCGGTATTTAAGCTCGGTGAGTTTAACGATGTTAATATTAATGTGGTAGACCATTGGAAAGGAAGTTCCTATAAACGAGTCAAAAAAGAAGGTGTAATTTTATACAAGGGAGAAGATCTGATAGCTTTGGCACAAGAAGAGTCAGAAGTTGCATATTGGCGTGACAATCTGGAGAAGTTCCTTTCCCTTTCTACAATTCTTGCTCGTAGGGCAGATTTGGATATTTCATCCCTTGCACTCAAACAACAAGTAGATTTGGTTGAGATTTTTTCCTCTTTTGAGCATTATCAAGAGGCTCTTTTGAACTTTGTTATCGCTTATCGAAGTGAGGGTCTGAAGACCTTGATCTTAGGCTGGGATATTTTTGGCGACATTAATGGTTTTTTGGAAATAGGACAACAGATGGATCCATTTAGAGCAAAGGATATTTTTGAGGAGGCTGCCCTTGTGGACGAGCAGATTTACTCTGTTTTAGGAGACGGCCTTGCAGACGACACTTGGGCTATTGAGAGTAGACAAAAAGTCTGTAGCCTTATTCTGGCCGCTTTGCCTTTAATTCGGGATGAAGACGTTGGTTATGATACGATTGATATAGTTTCTGGGCTCAGAGACCTGAGGGTGAATGAACTTGACGTTAGCGACAGCGGCTACCTAGAACTACTAAAAAACTATTCGGGCTCTGAAGGTGCACAAAAGAACCTTTATTTAAACCGCCTTGTGAAATACTGGCAAGCTCAGATCTACAAAGAAAAAAAATACACAAGTCTTTTTAAACAGGGTAGACAGGAGGTTTTAGATTTTTATACTCAGGTTGAAAGCCTTGAGGCCCATGCGAGTGAAACTACAGGGACAACGTATCATCTTAAGCTTGCTAAAGACTTTGTTCGCCAGCTTACCCGTAAGTTTCCGCAGGAGCGAGTAAATATTTTAGATCAGGGAAGCGGCTCTGGTGCGCGTATCACCTTACCTCTTTCTGAGGAGTTTCCACAAGTGTCTTTTACCGGGGTTGACTTGCGTACCGCAAAGGTGGCGGAGCGGGAAAACTTGCACTTTAGGATTGAAGATTTTACTAGACTTAGCGATCCGGATGAAACTTACAGCAGCGTTTATTCAGTTTGGTCGCCTTGGATGGATGTCCATGGCGTTGAGGGACAGATTCAATCAGCCCTTGAGGCGTATCGGGTGCTTGTGCCCGGCGGGAGGCTTATGATAGAGGCAGCTGACCTTGAAGGCGAGGGGAAAAGTTGGCAGGCAGAGGCTAGAAAATACAAAGGGTTACACCCTCAACGACCTTATGGTACCATTCGGACCCAAATCGAGGGAGGTGTCGGGGAGCGGGAATTTAATATCTTCCCTAAAGAACAGCTGGTTGCCATACTTGAAGCCTCGGGTTTTGAAGAGGTTGAACTTCAAACTTATACAACTGAAAACAACGTGCCCATTGGACGTGATAAACTTAGCAATGAGAGAAAAGTCGCAAACGTATAACAAACAGT
>CAZSLA010000003.1:0-49826 GCA_964607795.1 uncultured Gammaproteobacteria bacterium | reverse complement strand
CATCTCCACCATCCAGGACCGCAATTATGTGGAAAAAGAAGCGGGTCGTTTTATACCCACGGTTATCGGTAAAGCTGTCAATGACTTTTTGCTCGAGCATTTCTCTGATGTTTTTGATTATTCCTTTACAGCTGATATGGAAAGCGAGCTTGATGATATTGCAGGCGGTAAAAAACAGTGGAAAAAAGTAATCGGTAATTTCTGGCAGCCTTTGGGCGGTAAGCTCGACACCGTCCAGGAAAAAGCCAAAAGGGTTAAGATCGAGACGGAAAAGTTGGGCAAAAAGTGCCCCAAATGCAAAGAGGGCGAGCTTGTTATCCGCGTCGGCCGCTTTGGTAAATTTGTTTCCTGCAGCCGTTTCCCGGATTGTGACCACACAGAAAAGTATTTAGATAAAACGGGCACTAAGTGCCCCGAGTGCAAAAAGGGGGATGTGATTGTCAAAAAGACCAAAAAGGGCCGCAAGTTTTTTGGCTGCTCCCGCTACCCCGAGTGTGAATTTGCCTCGTGGAAGGATCCAAAACAAGCAAAGTTAGCTTGACGCTATTTTGCTGATTCCGGCCTGTGTGGGCATCATTTATTTGCAAAACAAGCTTATTTTTTGTATAATACTTTTACTTTAGCCGTTTAGCTAGGAGGAAAAAAATGCCTAACAGATGGCCAGCTCCTTCACGATGGAGCCAGAGCAGGGCGCGGCACAATCGTGAAGCCCAGAAGATTATCACAAGTGCTCAACAGGAGGAGGAGCGCGCGGATTTCCACGAAAATGGAAATCGGCCAAAGCTTTTGTTAGATAAAAAGAAGTAGACTGCTTAGAGCAGGACGGCTTGCGGCTGGTGACCAGAGAGCGTGCTTATAGCACAAAACGCCCTCTTTTCGCCAGCCGCTAAATTTATTTTTTTACAAATGCCACTATTGAAGTTTAAAAAATTACACCCCCAGGCAGTTATCCCCAAATACGCCCATGCCACGGATGCCGGCTTTGACTTGGTAACTGTGGAAACTTTGGCGCTTGCTCCGGGTGCAAAAGCCACCATCTCCTTGGGCCTTGCTTCCGAGATCCCCGAGGGCTATTTTGTGTCTTTCAGGGATCGGTCCGGCCTTGCTGCCAAACATGGCCTGCATGTGCTTGCGGGTGTGATTGACGCGGGCTACCGCGGCGAGTGGAAGGTGGTAATGGTCAATTTGGGTCATGAAACTTATGAGATCGCAGCCGGAGAGCGCATTGCCCAGGGCATATTTCATAAATTGCCCGCAGTTAAAATTGTTGAGGTTGACAGGCTTGGGGATTCCGAGCGGGGGGAGGGTGGCTTTGGCAGTAGTGGGAAGTAATTATTCGTATTTTTGTATTTGGTTGAATTTATATTCCAGCTTTATTCCCGCTTTTTTGAACATTTCTTTTGATTCGCCACCGCTTGGATATTTGCGTTCGCAATAAACTCTTGTGATGCCACAGTTAATTAAAAGCATAGCGCAGGTACGGCAAGGAGTCATCCGCGTATAGACAGTGGCGCCTTCAATGGCAATCCCTTTTTTGGCTGCTTGGCAAATAGCGTTTTGTTCTGAGTGGACAGTGCGCATACAGTGAGTAGTTTTCGTTCCATCTTCGTGGATTAGTGTCTTGAGCTGATGCCCTACATCATCACAGTGAGGGAAACCTGTGGGAGAGCCGACATAGCCTGTTGCTAGAATCTGTTTATCTTTTACAATAACTGTGGCTGACCGCCCTCGATCACAGGTAGCTCTTTTACTAACAGCTTCTACAATGTTTAAAAAATAATCATCCCAGGTGGGCCGTTTGTTAGGTTTATGTTTTTTAGTTTTTTCCATAAATTAAATTATACCTAAATACTTCTTGCAAAGTCTAAAATTGTGGGATATAAATTGATATTTAGAGATGGGCATAGAAAGGGAGCGGCATGTAGATAAAATTACTCCAGAGGAGTATTTATACAGGTGCTTATCTCTTGCCAAAAAATGGGAAAATCCTCCACAGGTTGAGTTATCTCTTATGTCTGCTGATCCAGACGGTGTAACTAAATTAGGGCCCCGTGATGTGGCGGTGTCCACTGCCTATCAATGTTATAACGAAGGAATCACAAGAATGAAGAGAAGAGAGGGGGAAAAAGCAGATGGCGTAGCAGATAGCACTTTAGAAGCTGGCCACCACACCACCCGGATGCATTTTTACATAACTTGGCACTTAAAGGGGGTATCCAGAGATACTGTGCACGAAATTTTTAACGCTGCACGATTTTATAATTCAGAACAACAAAGCCAACGCTACGCTGAGGTAGAAAAAGGTGCTTACTTAATACCCCGAGGATTATCTTTTGAGCAAAGACAAATGTTTTTAGAAGCTGCGGATTTTGCTAATGACTCATATTTTGAGCTAATTGAACTGCTAGCTCCTGAAGTAGAAAGAAGGGTGAGGGAAATGTACCCGCCCGGTGGATGGAAAGTACCGAAAACGGCGGAAAGGCTGCAAACAAAAATTAATAAGATATGTTTGGAAGTTGCCCGCTACCTCTTACCGATAGCACAAAAAACAACAATGTTTTACACCTTAAACGAAATTCAGCTTCTTAGGCTTTTTCGTGCAAGCATGCAGGACAATTTTAGCGATGAAGCCCGTTATGTAATAGCCAGAATGGTAGAGGAAGTTGCCAAACAGGATGATAATTTTCTGAAGGAGTTGCCTAGTGTTTTGCCAGAACGTCCTCGAAGTTATTCTGAGCGACAGATATTTGATGCAAATGAAGAGTTTGATGAAATGTTGGGTGGAAGAAGCACTGTCTTGTTGAGTGCTCCCAGTAATTTTAAGGAAATTTTGGCTACAAGTGTGAGAAATGCTTTAAAAGTAACAAAAAGCGAAATGGGCGACAGGGATGCTCTTTTAGTTCTTTTGGATCCCCGGCTAAATACTGTTTTATCAGACACATATGAAACCGGCATGCTAGACTCTTTAGTGCAGTCTTTGTTAATGGTTTATATTACTTTTGCTACAAAACTTTCTCATAGTGCAGATTCCCAAAGGCAAAGGCATAGAACGACGCCCGGAGCCACTCCTACGATCGCTGCTTCATATAACGGAAAACCGGATTATATAACCCCTGTGATTATCCGAGAAGATATGGAATTAAAAGAAAAATATGATTCAATTATGGTTGGCATTTATGAGAACGTTGAAAATTTGATTAAGGCGGGTGTACCCAAAGAAGCTGCTTTAATGCTTTTACCTAATGCTCATACAATACGGGTTGTGGAAAGTGGAAATTTGTTTGATTGGATTCACCGCTTTAAACAGCGGCTATGTATCCTTGCGCAAGAAGAAATTAGCTTTATAACGGTTGAGCAGGCACAAGCTCTTTTGGATGTATTGCCAGAGGCAGAAAATTTACTGCTACCTCCTTGTGCTTTGTCACAAAGGGCAGGCACAGGAAGATGTCCAGAGGAAGATAGATGGTGCGGTCAGCCTGTTTGGAAGTGGGAACTTCCTGATTTTAAAAAAGGAAGGCTTGTTTGATTTCGGACTTAACGAACCCAAAAACTTCTTAGGACAAGTTTTTAGTATTCAGAAAATTACGTAATAATTTCCTTATCTAGGGGTATTTTTTAAATGTAGTGGTAAAATTAGGCATGGAACAGATTCATAGCTTAATTAAAAAAGAACAAAAACGTCAACAGGATACTTTAATGATGATTCCTTCGGAAAATTACGCGTACCCGGAGGTGAGACAGGTGCTGGGCTCTGTCTTGATGCACAAATATGCTGAGGGCCAGTCCGGCAAGCGCTATTACCAGGGCAATGTTTATGTCGATAAATTAGAAGAATATGCTAAAAAACAAACACTCAGAGCCTTTGGTTTGGATACAAAAAAATGGGGTGTGAATGTGCAGGCCCTCTCGGGCTCGATCGCCAATCTTGCAGTTTATAATGCTCTTTTAAATCCTGGAGACAGGATTTTGGCCATGGCTTTGCCTCACGGGGGCCATTTATCTCACGGGTGGAAAATCGGTGATAAGCCCGTGTCCATGGTCAGTAAAATCTGGGATATACATTATTACGGGGTATTAAAACAAACTGGCTATTTGGATTATGCAGAGCTTGAACAATTGGCCCGCAAGCTCAGGCCAGCGCTTATCATTTCTGGTGGTACCTCATATCCCAGGGAGATCGACTATTGTGCCATAAGTAGAATCGCCAAACAAGTGGGCAGCCTTTATTTGGCTGACATTGCCCATGAGGCCGTTCTAATAGCTGCGAGGGTTTTGAACTAGACCCTGCCTTATGCAGACGTGGTGAAAATGACCAAGCATAAGACCCTGCGGGGGCCGCGGGGTGCGGCTATTATAAGCAAAAAAAATCTGACGTCCCAGATCGACCGCTCGGTGTTTCCTGGGCTCCAAGGAGGGCCGCACATGCATACCATTGCAGGCATTGGCATCACCATGGAAAAGGCGCAGTCAAGGGTTTTTCAAGCTTATGCTAAACAGACGCTTACCAATGCCAAGGTGCTTGCAGACAATCTGGCCAAGGACTTCAGGCTCGTGACCGGAGGCACGGACAAGCACTTACTGGTTTTGGATTTGAGAGGTAGTGATATTCCGGCATCCGAGGCAGTAGTTGCACTTGAGCGCGCAAACATTGTAGTGAATAAAAACACCATTCCTTTTGACACGGGTACTCCCTTAAATCCCTCGGGCATCCGCATAGGCACGCCGGCTATTACCGCCCGCGGCATGGGAAGCAGCGAGATGTTACAAATTGCGGGCTTAATTAAAGATGTACTTTTGCATGGCAAAGTCCAAGAAGCTAAAAAAGCCGTGCTTAAGCTTACCCGGCAGTATCCTGGCAGGGTGCTACAATAGCCTCATGGTAGTAATTTTCGATGGCAGGGCGCACGCGCAGATGGAGGAAGACATCATCCGCTCCCTGGTCCGTGAGTTCAAATTCCAGCACGGTATCTCACCCCATTTAGTGACAATTCTTGTAGGGGATGACCCGGCAAGCAAAATCTACTCTAGGCTCAAAAAAGAAGCCGCCGAACGCGTGGGTATGCGCTTTACCATCCGTATTTTCGAGAAAGGCCAAACTACCCAAGAAATCACGGAGTTTATCCAGGAAAAAAACCAAGACACAAGCGTCCATGGCATCATGGTCCAGATGCCCACCCCCAAAGATTTTGCTAGCAAAAAGATTATCCAAGCCATAGATCCAGGAAAAGACGTGGATGGCCTTAAAGACCAAAGCCCGTTTATTCATCCTACGGTTTCGGCCATTTATGAGGTGTTGGAAGTGGCCCTGGAAAACCCGAAGGATTGCATTTTAATTGTGGGCGAGCGTGGCATGGTGGGTAGGAAGGCTAAACGTTTTTTAAAGGCTAAAGGTTTGATTGTCTCAGGAGTGGATCAGGATACAAAAGATGCGCTTAAGCTTTTTAAACAAGCAGATATTATTATCTCGGCAACCGGTATGGCAGGTATTGTCAAGCGCAATATGCTTAAAAACGGTGTTTCAATAATAGATGTGGGCTCTCCCAAACCCGAAGCAGAAGATGCAGTGAGAACTATTGCCAAGCTCGTGACGCCCGTTCCTGGGGGCGTTGGTCCGATGACCATTACCGAGCTTTTGAAAAATACGCTTGCCGCAGCCGAGGCCAGCATTAAAAATTTCTAATTTTTAGCTTATAATTGGCCACTTAGGTAGTCTATCTCTAAATGAGGATAGAAATGAGTCAATAGGTTATATAGCGTTATAGAAAAAAGCAGTGTTTGATTTTAAAGGTTTTATGCCATATAATCACTTCATTACACACATCTTGTCAGATTCCTCCTGATTCACTTCTGACAGATGGCGGAAACTAAGGAGGAACAAAATTCAAATGCCAAAGATTGATTTAGAAAAATTACTTGCTGTCGGGGCTCATTTCGGGCACCAGTATCGTCGTTGGAATCCCAAAATGGAAAAGTACATGTTTGCCGTGCGCGAAGGCATTTATGTCTTTGATCTTATCAAAACCCAACAAGCCATGGAGGAAGCCTTGGCCGAAATTACCAAAGCCGCCAAAGCAAATAAAAACATTCTCATTGTGGGAGCCAAAAAACAGGCAAAAGACAAGACTAGAGAGATAGCTCAAAAGCATGGCCTGTGGTATGTAACTGAGCGTTGGCTGGGTGGGACCTTGACCAATTTCAAACAAATGCGAAGATCGATAGACAGGTTGGGGGAATTGAACGACGAGCTTGCAAATGCCAAAAAGCGCGGCTATACCAAAAAGGAACGGCTGATGCTTGAGCGCAAAATTGACAAATTGAAAAATCAGTTCGGGGGCATTTTGGAGATGAAAGAATTACCCGAGTTTATGATCATTGTGGATACGCACAAAGAGCAGGGGGCAGTGCAGGAAGCCGGCCTGCTGGGCATTCCCAGCGTGGGTATAGTGGATTCAAATGGCAATCCCGACGACGTCACCTGGGTTATACCCATGAACGACGATGCCACCAAATCCCTTGAGTACGCGCTTGATTTGATTTCCGAGGCAATAAGTGAAGCCAATCCCAAAAAGTTAACCAAAAAGAAAGCTAAAAATGGCAATTAAAATAACCGCGGATATGATCAGAAAGCTCAGGGGAGAGTCTGGCGCACCCATGGCCCGCGTAAAAGAGGTTTTACTGGAAAAAAACGGGAGCGAACCAGAAGCCCTCAAAGTTTTGAAAGAAGAAGGCTATGCCAAGGTAAGTAAGCGCGAGGGCCGCGAAACCAGCCAGGGGATAGTGGTTGCTTATGCACACCACACCGGCCGCGTGGCCGTACTTGTCGAGCTTTTATGCGAGACGGATTTTGTGGCCAAAAATGAGCTTTTCCGTACCCTTGCCAATGATCTGGCGCTCCAAATTGCTTCCATGAACCCGGCAACCAAAGATGAGCTTTTGGCCCAGGATTTTATTAAAGATCCGGCCACCAAAGTCGGGGATTTAGTAAAAGACATTATCACAAAAACTGGAGAGAACATCCAACTCGGGCGCTTTGAGCGCATTGAAATCGGCGCATGATTTGTTAGCTGCAAAGCGTCTTGGTATAATGTAAAAGCCATGGACGATAACCAGGTTAAACAAAAAATGGAGGAGATTGCTTCCATGGTGAGGGACGACGTTTCTGCTATCCGCACCGGTCGAGCAACGCCCGCTTTAGTGGAAGACATTGTGGTAGATGCCTACGGCGGAGCTCAAAAAATGAGGCTCAACGAGCTGGCGTCTATTACAGCCACAGATGCCCAGACAGTAGTCATTTCTCCTTGGGACAAGTCCATCATTGGTGAAATCAAAAAAGGGATCCTCGCAAGTAATGCCGGATATAATCCCTCTATTGATGGCGACATTATCAGGATTGTCATGTTGCCCTTGACCAGGGAAGACAGGGAAAAGTACGTCAAGCTTTTGGGAACTAAATTGGAAAACGGAAAAATAATGCTGAGGCAGGTCCGGACCAATGTCATGAAAGACATAAAAGACCTGTTTGAAAAGAAAGAGATATCCGAGGATGAAAAGTTCGGCTCGGAAAAAAGGCTGCAGGAAATTACCGATCAGTATGTTAAAACCATTGAGGACATGGGAGAAGCAAAAGAAAAAGAACTTCTTTCGTAAATTATGCCGGCAGCTATTCCACTTTTAATCATGGCGCTTCTTGCGCTTGCAATCTTGGTTCTGGTCCATGAGTTGGGCCATTTCTTAGTAGCCAAGCTCGTGGGCATCTGGCCCGAGGAATTTGGTATTGGTTATCCGCCGCGCGTTTTCGGGAAAAAAATCGGCGAAACCTTTTATTCCCTCAATGCGCTTCCTTTGGGAGGCTTTGTTCGTCTGCATGGCGAGGATCCAAACGAAAAAGCAAAATACCCGAAGCGTTCTTTCTCGCACAAACCACCCCTTGCCAAAGCTTTGGTGGCGGTGGCCGGGGTACTTATGAATTATGTTTTTGCAATTATTTTATTTACAGTTTTATATACTTATGTCGGGGGTGTAGCCAAGGGTGTTTTAGTTACAAGCGTCCTTCCGGATTCACCCGCAGCTGAGGCCGGGCTTAGAGAGGGTGATGTGATTGTTTCCTTGGGGCGTGAGCCCTTGATTTTAACAGAATCATTTTTACCCGAAATAGACGCACACAAAGGCAAAACGACTAGTTTGATATATGAAAGAGAGGTAAATGGGGCACTTCAGTCTATTGAATCAGAGGTAAATTTGCCTGCGCAATATTCCCAGGAGCGCGGGCTATTGGGTGTAGGCTATTTGCCGAAAAGCATTGTCAAGCCCGTTTGGTGGCAGGCTCCGTTTGTTTATTTATATTATGGCTTTGTAAAAGCGGCTTATCTGTCGGAAAAAATTGTTGAGGCTTTTGGTGGCTTGGTTAGAAGTGTGGTTTTCGGCGCAAAGCCCGAAGGCTTGGTGGGGCCGGTGGGCGCGGCCGGCTTGGGCGCGGAAGCAGCCCGCGGGGGCATTTTAAACCTCATGCATTTTGCGGCCATTATCTCCATCAATCTGGCCATTATCAATCTGGTTCCGTTCCCGCCACTTGATGGTAGTAGGCTCATGATCATTGCGGTCGAGGGTATTACAGGCAAAAAAATGCTGCCGCGCATGGAATCTATAATTCACACTGTAGGTATGGCAATGCTTTTGCTTTTGATGCTGGTTTTAACCGCTGGCGAAATTCCTAGGCTCATCTCGGCGGGTTCGCTGAGTGCTTTTGTCGACAGTCTGCTTCAATGATATACTTGGTGCATGCGCCAATCTTTGTTGTTCCCCAAAACCCTTAAGGAAGCCCCTACTGATGCCCAAAGTGTCAATCACAAATTACTCGTGCGTGCGGGCTATATTGATCAGCTTATGGCCGGCTCGTGGACGCTTTTGCCTTTGGGCAAACGGGTCGTAGGAAAAATCGAGAAGATAATTCGGGAAGAATTAACTACCCTTGGCGCCCAGGAGGTCTTGATGCCGCTTTTGCACCCCAAGGCAGTTTGGAACGAAACTGGCCGTTGGGAAAGTGCTAATGAGGTAATGTATAAATTAAGCGGCGTGGGTAAGCGCGAGTTTGTGCTTTCTTTTACCCACGAGGAAATTTTTTTGGATCTGGCTCGTAAGCATGTTAATTCTTATCAGGATCTGCCCCTGGCCCTTTATCATTTTTCCACCAAGTTTAGAAACGAGCTAAGGGCACGCTCGGGCATTTTGCGCGGCCGCGAGTTTTTGATGAAGGACCTTTATAGCCTGCACACCAGTCAAAAGGGTTTAGATGAGTTTTATTGGCAGGTAGCGGATGTCTATGTCAAAATTTTTTCACGCCTGGGCTTGGACGTGAGAATCACCGAAGCGGCGGGCGGAGTGTTTACGGACAACAAAACCCACGAGTTTCAGGTGCTTGTCGATTCTGGCGAAGACACTATTTTTTATTGTGATCATTGCCCATGGAGTCAAAACAAAGAAGTTTTTGGTGCTTCGGAAGGAGGCACATGCCCCGAGTGTAAAAAAGGCATCATTCGCCAGGCAAAGGCTATTGAGCTTGGGAATATCTTTCGCTTTGGCACAAGTTATAGCGAAAAAATGAATTTTACTTACGCTGATAAAGATGGAAATAAACAATATCCATATCTGGGGAGCTACGGCATCGGCGTTAGCCGCATTTTGGGCGCTTGGGTGGAAATCAATCATGACGACAAGGGTATTATTTGGGGGTCATCGCTCGCTCCCTTTGCACTTCATTTAATTGAACTGCCGGGAGGACAGGGACAAAAAGTTTATGACAAACTGCTTGAAGCTGGGATAGAAGTGTTGTGGGATGAGCGCGAAGTAAGCGCCGGAGAAAAATTTGCAGACGCGGATTTGATCGGCATTCCGCACCGTTTGGTAACCTCCGCAAAAACAGGAGACAAGTTTGAGTGGAAACAAAGAGGTTCTCAAAAGACAGAACTTTTGACTTTGGAAGATCTTCTAAAAAAGTTAGCCTGAGAAAGCTCGAAAAATTTGGAATTCACTCTTAATGCGCCTTGTGGGTTTTGGTCTGCAATACTATACTGATGGCACAAATGGCAAAAAATATTTTCCAAAAAATCATTGCTCGGGAAGTGCCATCCCAAATTGTGCGCGAAACTGATAACTTGCTGGTGATCAAAGATATTCACCCAAGCGCCCCGGTGCATTTGCTGATCATCCCCAAAAAGACTTACCGAGATGTGACCGAGCTTCCGGATGAGCTTTGGGTAGAGATGAAAAATATGGCCTTGACCTTGGCACAAGACATGCAGCTTCTCGGCTTTCGCCTGGGCGTAAACGCAGGTAACTTGGCAGAGGTGCCGCATATGCACCTCCATTTTTTGGCGGGTTTTGGCAAAGAAAAACCACTATGATTATTGAAAATTTAAACCAGCAAATAGCGCTTGCCCTGAAAGCGCGCGACCAGGTGCGCCTATCTGCCCTGCGTATGCTTCTGAGCGAGCTTCGAAATTTTGCCATTGATAAGCCCGAAATGACTAGCGCGGATGAACTTTTGGTAGTGCAAAAGGAAATTAAAAAGCGCAAAGACGCAATCGAAGTCTACGAACGCGCCGGCCGAAGTGACAACGCAGCCAGAGAAAAGCAGGAGCTTTGGATATTGGAGGAATTTATGCCCGAGCAAATGTCCGATGCCGAGCTGGAAAAGCTTATAGATGCGGTGATTGCCGAGCTAAACACAACTTCCATAGCGCACATGGGGCCTGTGATGGGCAGGGTGATGAACAAGACTCGGGGTCGGGCGGACGGCGCGAGAGTCTCGGCTATGGTTAAGGAGAAACTGGCATGATTACGGTCAATATTTATAAATTGTCAAATTTTCCGGTGAGTGCCAAGCGGGTGAAAGCTGCGGTTACCCAGGTCTTTGAGGAAAACGGCGTCCGGTCCGAAGCTGAGGCCTCTGTGGCCATTGTCAGCCACGCTAAAATGATTGACTATGCCAAGACCTATTTGCAGGAAAGTGCAGCCGAGGCAAAGAATCATCCGGTATTGGCTTTTCCTACATCTGAGCTTGAGGGGCCGTTTCAGTTTCCGCCGGATGAGACCTTGCATTTGGGTGAAATTATTGTCTCTTACCACAAGGCCGTGGAAACCGCAAAAAAAGAAAACCGGCTGGTGGACGAGGTGGTTTCGGATCTTGCCTGCCACGGAGCCTTGCATCTGGTCGGCATTCACCATGATTAAAATTACATGACGCTTTATTTAAAATACCGCCCGCAAACCATTTTTGAGCTTGATAATAAACAGGCTAGGAGCAGGCTTTTGGAAATAATAAACTCGGGGAGCATCCCGCATGCTTTCTTGTTCTCCGGCCCCAGGGGTGTGGGAAAAACCTCGGCCGCGCGCATTTTGGCAAAAGCCATCAACTGCGAAAAAAATAAAAATAAGCCCGACGAGCCTTGTAACAAATGCGAGGCTTGCCTAAAAATTACCAAAGGTAATCACATGGATGTAGTGGAGCTTGACGCCGCAAGCCATCGGGGCATAGACGACATCCGCTCGCTTCGGGAAAATATTGCTCTGGCTCCCAGCTCGGCCGCCAAAAAGATTTATATTCTGGACGAAGCCCACATGCTCACTTTGGAGGCTGCCAATGCTTTTTTGAAAACACTTGAGGAGCCGCCGGAGCACGTGATTTTTATCCTGGCAACTACTGACCCGCAAAAACTCCCCACTACTATCCTCTCGCGTTTGACAACCATTCATTTTAATCATGCCTCCGAGGAAGAAATCACACGCCAATTAAAACGGATAGCCAAAGGAGAGAATCTCAAGCTAGGAGACCCGGTGCTTAAGCTTATTGCCCAGGCATCCGACGGCTCTTTCCGTGACGCGGCCAAAAATTTGGAAGCCCTGATTGCTGCAGGCATGCCGACTGATGCCTTGGAAATTAAAAAGCTTCTTCAGGGCTCAAGCGAGGTTTCCGACCAGCTATTGGCAGTACTTTCGAAGGGCCACACACAGGAAGCCTTGGGTGTGGTTAAAAGTTACTGCGACGCCAATGGCTCGATCAAAGATCTAGTTGATCAATTGATCGGGCAGCTCAGGGACCAGCTTTTGGCGCTTTATTTAAAGGAAAAGCCCGTTTTTGAGCTTGACTCAGTTCGAACCCGAAAACTTATAAGACTTTTGTTTGAGGCCAGAAATGACCTTCGCATAAGTCCCATCGCCAGTTTGCCTCTGGAAATTGCCATCATTGTTTTTACGGAAAGCAAAGGAAAAAAAGTCCCGGGTCCTGTCCCAGATGAAGACGGCAAAAATAACGGCAAAGAAAAAAAAGCAAATGGTGGCGGGCTAAACATGGATAAAAACCTGTGGAAGCAGATACTTTCTGAGGCAAGCGGTAAAAACACCACTATTGAGGCTCTGTTGCGCTCGGCACACCCTTTGGACTTTGACGGGGAACATCTCAAAGTGGGCGTTTATTACCGTTTTCACAAAGAGCAGCTTGAAATGCAGAAAAATCGCCTAGCCTTGGAGCAGATTTGTAGCGGCATTTTAGGAGCTCAGGTGCGTGTGTCCTATGAAATCACCGAAAGGAGCGAAGTGATCTCTGCAAACGGCCCGTCTTTGACTGAAGCACACGAGGATGATATTATCAAAGCAGCAAGAGAAATATTTGGAGATTAAATGCTTGGAAAAGTAAAACGAAAAGCCGCATCAAAAGCCTTGGGAATTTCTGAAAGAGAAATTGCCCAAATGGAAATATTACAAAAAGAATTAGCTGCAATGCAGTTTAGACATGAAGACAAAAATATTGTTGTTAAAGTTTCCGGAGATATGAAGATTGCTTATTTAGAAATCGACGGCGAATCAAAAGAAGAGCTTGTTAAGGTTATTAATAAAGCTATTGAAAAATCTCAAAAAGAGATTCAAAAAAAGATGATGGGTCAGATGGGTGGTATGGGAGGACTTCTAGGAAAGCTCCAGTAATTTAACTAAAGTAGGTTATATTAATTATACTAAACCTGTTAGAATTACCTTTGAATATGAATAGTGTTAAGCCGCTGCAAAAATTGATTGATTCTTTTCAGAAGCTGCCGGGTATTGGACCGAAGACCGCGGAGCGATTGTCTTACTATTTACTTCATGTACCACAAAGTGAACTTGATAGCTTTGCCGTAGCCCTGGAGCGGGTCAAGCGCGATACTGTCTTGTGTAAAATTTGTAAAAGCGTATCTGAAACCAGCCTTTGTAATATTTGTGCCAGCACTAGCAGAAACCAGGCTCAGATTTTGGTGGTGGAGCAACCTTTGGACGTTCTGGCTTTTGAAAAAACCGGCAAGTACACCGGCCTGTACCACGTCTTGCATGGCAGCATCAATCCCTTGGATAATATCGGCCCGGATGAAATTTTTTTGGAGGATCTGTTTTCCAGGGTCAAAGAGGCAAGCAACAATTTAGAAATAATTGTTGCCACCAACCCGACCATGGAAGGCGAGGCTACGAGCATGTACATTGCCAAGGAAGTCAAAAAAATCGTCGCAGCAAAAAACGGCCAAACAAAAGCAATCACCTTGAGTCGTTTAGGCGTGGGTATCCCGACCGGAGCTTATCTGGAATTTGCCGATGAACATACTCTGTCCCAGGCTTTTGAAGGAAGGAAAAATATTTAGATGCAGGTTAAAAAGTTTTCCCCAAAAAAGGCCCAGATCTTAGCCGAGGCCAACGAAACCCTCAAGTCCGTTCAAGGCCAGGTATTGCCCGAATTTTTGGGGGCAAACCGGCAAGAGACAGCCTCCAAGAAGGCCCAGGGCCTTGAGCGTACTGGCTTTGATCCGAAGGTTCACAAGCAGGAAGAAGCAGCAAAGCTTCTGATCCTGCGCAGGCGTCTGCAAACGCTTCAGGCCGAGGAGCTCCAAAAAGCAAGGCAGGAGGGACAACAGGCTTATCAAGCCTGGAGCGAAAATACCTCAGAGGCTTTCAAGGCGGGGGACACGGAAGCGCCCGAGTATCGCCCGGCCGTGGCAACCGGCAGTAAGAAAAGTCGCGTGGGCGTTTTGAGTGCCATTAAAAGCAAGGTTACTAAAAGTGAAATAGGGCGAAAGAAAGGCTAAATGCTACAATAGATCATGAAGCTTTATAATTCGCTCACCAAAAAAGTAGAGCAGTTTAGTGCTATCAACCCCCCCAAGGTTGGCATGTATATCTGCGGTCCCACGGTCTATAATTATGTGAGTATCGGTAATTGGCGCACTTACATCTTGGGGGATTTTTTGTATAGGTCGCTTAAATTCCAGGGTTTTGAGGTGACTTATGTTATGAACATCACAGACGTGGGTCACCTGACCGGCGACAATCTGGGGGATGCGGACCAGGGCCAAGACAGGATGGAAAAGGCTGCCGCGCGCGAGCACAAGAGCGCTTGGAATATAGCCGGTTTTTATACCCGGGATTTTTTAGCGGGATTTGCTAAACTAAACCTTATCCGGCCAAATGTTATTCCTTTGGCTACAGACCACATCCCCGAGCAAATAGCCATGATCAAGGCTATCGAGGCCAAGGGCTTCAGCTATCGTATAGATGACGGCATTTATTTTGACACCCGTGCTTATGAAAAAGCTGGCTATAAGTATGGTGAGCTTTCCAGCCTGGATCAGCTCATAGAAGGCGCCAGAGTCGAGCGAAATGTGCAGAAAAAAGACGCGCGCGATTTTGCCTTGTGGAAATTTT
This sequence comes from uncultured Gammaproteobacteria bacterium, assembly GCA_964607795.1. GTDB lineage: Bacteria > Patescibacteriota > Microgenomatia > UBA8517 > UBA8517 > DYGT01. The sequence goes on along the minus strand of CAZSLA010000003.1, from coordinate 35,108 downwards.
CCCCTAAAGTGGAAAAACGGCAGATGGAGTGGGAAAGCCCGTGGGGTGTGGGCTTTCCCGGCTGGCACATTGAATGCTCGGCCATGAGTACAAAATATCTGGGCGAGCAATTTGATATCCATGTGGGCGGCGAGGACCTCAGAAGTACCCACCATCCCAATGAAATAGCCCAGGCCGAAGCAGCTACGGGCAAAACGCCTTTTGTGCGTTTTTGGGTGCACGGGGGCTTTTTGCTGGTGGATGGAGGCAGGATGGGTAAAAGCCTGGGCAATGCTTATACACTTGCGGATCTTGAGACCCATGGCTTTGACTATCTGGCCCTGCGTTATTTTTACTTAACCGGCCACTACCGGAAACAGCTCAATTTTACCTGGGAGGCTTTGGAGGCTGCACAAAAAGCGCTTGAGCGTTTGCGTTCACATGTCATTGAGCTTAAAAATACAAAATCCTATGAACGCAATCAGCTGTCCACAGACAAACTTGAGAAAGTGGACGGTCTAAGAGGCCAATTTGTGGAGGCAATCAATGATGACCTTAATATGCCCCAGGCCTTGGCTGTTGTGTGGGAGGCGATAAAAAGCAATATTCCCTCGGAAGACAAGCTGGATTTGTTGTATCTTTTTGACGAGATTTTAGGTCTGGACATCAAAAATATGCATCTGGGCGCACTGGACATACCCCGGGAAGTTCTGGCCTTGGCAGAAAAACGGGAGGCTTGGCGCAAAGAAAATAATTATTTAGAAGCAGACAAAATTAGGGTGCAACTGCGGGAGCTTGGCTGGGAAATTGTGGACGATGGCAAAGGCCCTAAACTCAAGCCTGTAAAATAGAGGCAATTTTGTGATAGCATGAAATATGCGTAAATTATTAGCCTTGGTGCTTGCTTCAATTTTTTTGTTATTCCCGCTTAGAACTTCCATGGCCCAGGAAGAATTCACTTACGACAAGGCTTACCAGGATTATGTGTATATGACTGATCTGTATCAAAAGGCCCATGCAGATTATCTCCTTGCCAAAGCCCAGTATGCCCAGGCAAAGACCCTGTCTTCCCAGTCCAAAGCCCAGCAGGCAACGGTGAATATGCTTGCGGCGCGTGATGATGTGGTGATCACTTATTTGCGGGCCCTTCGGATGCGTCTTACCGAGGAGACAAGCGTGGAAGAACAGGCTAAAAATAGCCTTTACGGCCGGATCGATGCGGACATAGCCTGGTTTGAAGATCATAAAAATACCATCCCGAGCGCGGGCACGCTTGAGGATTTGGCAAAGGACTCCCAAGAAGCGGCTGATAAATTTATGTTTACCCAAAGGCTGGCGTATGAGACTTTGAGCCTGATCCCTTATTCACAGGTGAAGACTGCGCGCGAAGCAATGACAGATATTTTGGGCGACGTAAAAAATAAAACGCAAAAAATAAGGGAGAAGGGAGACCACGACGTGGCGCTTGCCGAGCGCTGGATTATAGAAATTGAAAACAAGCTGACGCGTGCCTTGAATAAAGAGGTAGAGGCTCAGAATTTGTTTTTTCAGATCCAGGCCCAGTCTAGTCAAGCCACGGGCAGCACGCAATACGCAAGTACGCTCACGCGGCTCCAGGAGGTAAACCAGTATTTGCGCGAAGCAAGTAGCTATTTATCTGAAATTGTAAAGCTAATAAAAACTAAGTAAATGGAAACTGATAATCAAAATGTAAATATGAGTACCCTGGATGCCTCTGTCGTGGTTGCCCCCGAAGGCCCCAAAAACGAAGGTTTTAAAAAATTTAGTCTTCCCAAGCTCAAGCTACCCTTTGCCAGGATTAAAAAGGTTAGACTTATAATTGCCGCAATTATCTTGGTGGTGAGCCTGGCGCTGGGGGTGGTTTATTTTGTTTTCCGGAATTTTATGTTCCAAGCGCCGCTTGAGCCCACACCCACTCCCGTAGCTACGGCAACACCCGCGGAAAAAATTGAAGAGCCCTCGCCCTATGCCGGGGATGAAGAAGTGCTTGCCATTGAGGAAAAAGTGCAAGCCCTCGAGGCCGAGCTTCAAAAAATTAGTTTTCGCGAAGACAAGCTGCGCTTGCCGAGCCTGGATTGGCAGGTGAATTTTGCTAATTAACTCTCTCCAAAAATTAAGCCACGCGTTTTAGCGCGATGGATGTAGAATAGTCAGATAGAGCCAAGAAAACCATGGGCTTTAGCTCGCGGATTTCTTATTTCAGACTGATTTTATTTAAAGAAAATATAGATCGCTTGATACCGATCTCGTCAAATTTAGGGAAGTTTTTTCTAACCTGGTTTTTAAATTTTTCGGCTAGGCCGGCACTATATAGGCCGTAGCCGCTGCTTTCGGAGTGGTTACAAAGTTTATCCTCCCATTGGTGCACGACGCGCATTATTTCCTCACCCTTTTGGTTAAATTCAGCTTGGTATTTTTCCGGTTCCAATACAAATTTGTCGTGAATTAATTTAAAATCAGCAAACAAAGCTTTGTTGTTTGCCAGCATGAGTTCAAAATAGGCGATATATTTTGCCTTGGTCATAGCCTTCCCAGACTAACACTCCAAGGTTCGCTAAAACAATATGCAATTAATGGTTAAGGTTTATTTTGTGGAGTACAAAAAACCACTATATTTTTGCCTTGTTGGTAAATTCTATAATGCACCCTTGCGCCCTTAAGAAGCTCTGCTGCTTGAACTGCAGTCTGTAAATAAGCTCTTTCACCGTTTAGATCTAGTTTGCGGATTGTGCCGGGTGGCATGGAGGTCAGGATGGAAATGGTTTCGCTTGCCGGGCTTGAGTGGGGAGATTTCATTCTTTCCGCCATATAAAATTCTAACACATTTACATATCCTTTGGGGCAAATAGTTTGCTAAAATATAACTGATGGCGCCAAAAACAGCCTTGTCTGTTATTATCATTTCTTATAACACCTGCGAGATTACCGACGAGTGCTTAACAAGGCTTGTGTCTGCGCTTGGGCAATTTGAAAAGGCGACACACTTGGGGGCAGAGGTGATACTTCTTGATAACAATTCCAGCGATGGTACCGTGCATATGGTCAAAAAGCGCCATCCTTGGGTTAAGCTTATTGCCTCCAAGGAAAACACTGGCTTTGCCAAGGGCAATAATCTGGTCATGCAAAAGGCAAAAGGCGAGTACTTGCTTTTATTAAATTCGGATGCCTTTGTCCGCAAAGACACACTACTGAATGTCTGGAGATTTAGCCAGGAAAAAAAGTGCGAGATTTTGGCTTGCCGTCTTAATTATAAAAACGGAGAATTGCAGCCAAGCGCCGGTTTCTTACCCAACCCCAAAAACGTCACAACCTGGATGCTGGGTATAGCAAATCTGCCCTTGATCCGCAACCTCGTGCCTCCGGTGCACGCAAAATACCCTGGTTTTTTTAATAAAACCAAAGAAATCGGCTGGGCAATGGGCGCGTTTATATTTTTAAACAGAGAAGTTTTTACACAAACCGGTGGCTTTGACGAACACTTTTTTATGTACACAGAGGAAGTTGAATGGTTTAAACGCATCCACGATTTTGGCTTTAAGGTTGTGTATACTCCAGCTTTTTCTATAGTCCATTTGGATAAAGCCAGTAGCGGAGGTGACGACACACGGGCAATAATTGCTGAAAAAATGGGCCTTGTATATTATGCTAAAAAGCATTTACCAAGGTGGGAGCGGTACATCCGCTTATTGATTTATTTTGGTTCGCTTTGGCGGATGATTGCTTTTGCCATGCTTGGAAGGACCAAACAAGCCGCGGCCCATAAAAAGGTTTTACAAAGTATATGAAGAAAAAGAAAATAGCTATTGTTACCGTAGATTACAATGAGCATGAGCATACCTTTGAGCTTCTTGACTCGCTTAGTTTAATTAATAAAATCGGTGAAGTTTTGACAATAGTTGTTGACAATGGTTCAAAAGTGCCGCTTTTATTAAAGAAAGTGGAAGCTTACAAAAATACTATCCTTTTGCCAACGGGGATAAATTTGGGCTTTGCCGGAGGGTACAACCGTGGCATGAAGTATGCCATGTCCTGGGGTGCGGACTTTGTGTTTGTTTTAAATAATGATACTTTGGTGAGGGATCAAGACATTTTGGCCAAGCTTCTTGAGGTTTTTTCCGACAATAAAAATGCCGGCATCGTCAGCCCAAAAATATATTTTGCCCCTGGCTTTGAATTTCACAAAGACCGCTATCAAAAAAAAGATATTGGCAGGGTTTTATGGTACGCGGGGGGTAGTATCAACTGGAAAAATGTTTATTCCGAGCATCGTGGCTTGGACGAGGTGGACCGTGGCCAATATGACATGATTGAGAAAACGGGATTTATCAGTGGGTGTTCATTCATGATTAAGCGGGAAGCGCTTTTGCGGGCGGGCTATTTTGATGAGCGTTTTTTTGCTTATTTTGAAGACACTGACCTTATTGCCCGACTTATGAAGGCCGGCTTTGAGCCGTGGTATTGTGGGCAGGCCAACATTTATCACAAGGTTTCGCAAACCGCGGGCATCGGCTCGGTATTTACCGATTATTTATTGACCAGAAACAGGCTGTATTTGGGCTTTCGCTATGTGGGTTTTAAGACCAAGTTGGCCTTGATACGCGAGGCAATTAAACAGCTGGTGCGCGGAAGACCTGCACAAAAAAAAGGCATTATTGATTTTGTACTTCGACGTTTCGGCCCGCCACGTAAACAGGCAGAAGTGCCAGCTGATTATCCCTTTACAGTGTCCATTGCAATTGTTAATTACAAAACAAAAGACTTGACTTTGGCCCTTGTTGAGAGCATAGAAAAAAACCTTAGTAGCAACTTAACAAGGGAAATTGTTGTTTTGGATAATGGCTCGGGGGATGGTTTAATAGATCAAATCAACAGTCTTTACCCAAAAGTTAAAACGATTGTTCTCAAAAAAAATCTGGGTTTTTCGGGAGGCTATAATCGGGCCTTGAATTTTTGCCGAGGAAAGTACTTTCTTTTATTAAACTCGGACACGGAAATTGAAAAAGGATCAGTGGAGGCCATGGTCGCATTTTTGCAGGCACACACCAATAGTGCGGCGGCTTGCAAGTTAATCCTTCCAGATGGCTCGGTGCAGGAGTCTGCTTTTGTTTTACCTACTTTATGGGGGGCCATTAAAAAATATTGGTTGGGGAAAAAGCAGGCTTACGGGCTTTACCGGCCCGAGGGTCATGGCCCGCAAAAAGTGGATGGTGTGGTCATGGCTACTTTGATGCTGCCGGCTGTACTATTTTATAAACTGGGGGAATTTTCTGAAAAAACTTTTATGTATTTTGAAGACATTGAATACGGGAGGCGGTTAAAAAAGGAAGGTGTAAGCGTTTATTATTTGCCCGAAGTTTCTATCCTTCACCATCATGGAGCCTCGGCAAAAAAGATGGGTAACAAGGCGCAAAAATATTTATCAGCAGGAGCTCAGGTCTACCATGGAAAAATTAAAGCCTGGCTTATATCTGCAGCAATCCTTACAAGTCAAAAATTTCTAAGAATTTCTTCTTGACTTTAGTTGTGCATGGCTTTATATTCATAATACTGAATTAAACGCAAAAACTAATGGCATTAAAAAACGCACCGACAATCATTTTAGTAATCCTTCTTGTAATTGCCTCTTTTTTTATCGGCACTTTATGGACGCGGGTGCAAAAGCTTGAGGATGATAAAAGTGGTCTCGGTGCCTCCAATAATCTGGGCCAGACACAGCCAACCCCGCCCCCGGGCGACGTGCCCGATATAACGGATCGGGATTGGGTTACCGGTAATCCAAACGGCAAGATTGCCCTCATTGAATATTCCGATTTGGAGTGCTCTTTTTGCCAGCAGTTTCATGCTACAGCTAAACAAGTGATTGAAAAAAATGATGATGTCCGGTGGGTATACCGTCATTTTCCTTTGGATAGCATCCACCCCAGTGCCAGGCCGCGGGCAATTGCTTCAGAGTGCGTGGGCAAGCTTGCCGGGGGTGAAGCCTTCTGGCAATTTATTGACGCCATTTTTTCCAGTGAAACGGAGGTTTCTAATAGTGAGCTTCCGAATATCGCAGCCCGGGTAGGGGCAAACGTCAATGATTTCAATGCCTGTGTAAGCGAAGGCAGCGTTGAGGAAAAAGTGGATAGCGATATGGCTGGTGGCCAGTCTGCAGGAGTTAGTGGCACGCCGGGTAATTTTTTGGTGAAAACTGAAACAGGCAAGACCTCTTATATTCCGGGTGCTGTGCCTTTGGTGCAGCTGGAGCAGGCAATAGAACAACTCCGCCAGTAATGTACAGCAAAATGTTTAAGCTCCATGCCCAACTTTTGCGGGCTATGAGTCACCCAAAGCGTTTGGAGATTATTCATTTGTTACGGGGGAAGCTTTTGTGTGTGGGTGAAATCCAAGAGATGCTCGACCTTCCGCAGGCGAATTTGAGTCAGCATCTGATGACCCTACGCGAAGCCGGTGTGGTGTCCACGGAAAGAAAAGGCAAGAACGTTTTTTACAAGCTTGCGGACAAAAATTTTATCGCGGCCAGTGATGCGCTACGCCAAGTTCTTGCTAAAAGATATAAAAACACCGAGTTGGGCGGCGAGCTGGGGAAAGATATGGATGAGCTTGTGCCTTTGACACACGATATGGTCTGCGGCCAAAGGTTGTGCCCCAAATCGGTAAATTTCTCCTATAAATACAAGGGTAAAATCTATTATTTTTGCAGCTCCGCCTGTGAAGCAAAATTCAAAAAATACCCCTCCCAATACACATGATCAGGCCTTTTTGTTAAGATGGATAAATGAAGCTTAAATTTCTGGGCGCCTCCGGTACAGTGACCGGGTCTTCATATTTATTAAGTACGAAAAATACCCGGGTATTGATTGATTTTGGCATGTTTCAGGGCACACAAAAAGAAGAAGAGCTAAACCTGCGGCCGTTTAGTTTTAATCCCCGCGAAATAGCGGCTATACTACTGACCCATGCGCATTTGGATCATTGCGGCAGGCTGCCGCTATTAACCAAAAGCGGATTTGCAGGTACGATTTATGCAACCCAAAGCACGCGTGAATTGGCGGAGATCGTGATGTTTGATTCTGCTAAAATTGCCGAATACGAAAATTCTTACAATCCGTTGTACACAGAGCGTGATGTGGTCAATACACTGACTCTTTTTAAAGAAGTTTCGTATCACAAGCCGTTTGAGTTTACGGGGTTGACGGTCGAGTATTATAATGCCGGACACATTTTGGGCTCCGCAAGCATCAAAATTACTGATAAAACTAGCGGCAAAAGCATAGTTTTCAGCGGTGACTTGGGTGCCTACCCGGATTTGTTGGTGCCAAAAACTGAGCTTGTGGACGAGGCCGATTGGGTCGTGATGGAGTCAACTTATGGAGGTAAGACCCACCCAAGTGTTGACCCGATTTTGGAATTTGCAAGCTATTTAATTGAAGCCGAAAAGGCCAAGCGCACACTTCTGATCCCGGCTTTTGCCATCCAAAAAACGCAAATCCTCTTGCATCTGATTGCGGCCTTAAAAAGGCAAAGAGTAATAAGTGCGAATTTTCCGGTTTATCTCGATAGCCCCATGGCCTTTGATGTCACCAGAATTTATCAAACCCGCAAAGCAGAGCTTGTGGCCAGCAATTTTACTTTCCCTGGGCTTGTCTTGGTGGTCAATGGTTCCCAAAGCCGGCTGATCGCCAAGCAAAAAGGCGGCAAAGTAATTATTGCCGGCTCGGACATGATGACCGGCGGGAGGATTTTGTCCCACGCCAAACGATATCTAAGCCAGAAAAGCACAATGCTTTTGTTTGTGGGTTACCAGGCTGTGGAAACTTTGGGCAGGGAGCTGAAAGAAGGAACTGAGTTGGTTTATATTGATGATAGGCAAATCGCGGTTCATGCTCAGATTAATGCCATGGAAACTTTAAGTTCGCACGCGGACGAGCCCAGGCTCGTGGCCTGGCTTGACGGCATTAAAAACGTTGAAACCGCTTTTTTGACACACGGGGAAGATGAGGCGCGTGTGGCTCTGGCTTCAAAAATAAAAAGGGAGACAGGCGTGGCTGAAGTAAGGCTGCCGCTTTTGGACGAAGAAGTACGGCTTGATTAATCAAAAATAACCGCTATACTTTTTATATGAATAAATTGGTCTATGGCATTATTGCGCTTGTGGTGATTGCGGCCGTGGGTGTAGGGGCGTATTTTGTCGTCGGCCAAAAGCCATCGGACTCCACTGAAGTAACTTCAGAACTACCCACGGAGGAGCCAACGGAAGCCCCTGGTGTAAGCCGGGAATCGGCCTCTTTCAGTGACATGATCAGTAAAGGTCAAAACCAGATGTGTACTTTCAGTGATAGCGAAACTGAAAGCGTGGGCACTGTTTTTATCGGCGATGGTAATGTCAAGGCAGATTTCCAAACCGGCGACAGTGAGGCTGTGGTTTCCCATTTAGTACTTTTAAACGGTGAGGATGCTTACATGTGGATGGAGGGAGAGACCCAGGGTTTTACAACATCGCTGTCTCAAATTTCAGAGCTTTCGGCTGCTTCAGGGCAGACCAATGCCTTCCTAGACGTGAATAAGGCCGTGGATTATGAATGTTACCCCTGGGATGCAGACCAGGAGCAATTTGATTTGCCTGAATCGGTGGAATTTCAGGATATGAGCTCGATGCTTCGGGATGCTATCGAGCTGCAAAACCAGCTCTAAAACCCCCGGAGAGCGTGTACAATCTATATAGTATGGGCCTCGTGGATTATTTGAATAGAAACCCTAAAAATCAATTAATATTTGATTTTGATAATACACTTGTGAGCCTTCAGATTGATTGGGACAAATGGCTTGAAGGGCTTGATGTCGAGCTTGGGCTTTTAGATTCTGCCATTTCGGCATTCTATAAAGAAGGCCATATAAATCTAAGTGACATGCAAAACAAATATGTCGAAAAATTCGGAAGAAGGATAAGGGATAAAATTATAGCTCACTGCGGGCGGTTTGAAGGGCAGCATCTGAATGGCTACAAAGTTAACGAAGAATTGATCCAAGAAATAAAGTCTGTGGAAGGCACAAAATACATCTGGACTTCAAATGCCAGGGGTACGGTTGTCCCCATCTTAAATGAGCTTGGAATCCTGGACAATTTTGAAAAAATCATTACCCGTGACGACGTGACTTATATTAAGCCTAAAATAGACGGCTTTGAATTTCTTTATGATCCAAAGACGCAAAAAGAAAGCTATCTGCTCGTGGGGGACAGCGGCTCAGATGCCAAGGCCGCGAGTGAAGCTACAATCAGCTTTTACAAAATCACTTACTTTGGCGATTTTGCCAATTTATAATAAACCCCTTTGGTGCTTCCGAGCTTCGTGATAAAACCTTCATCCGAAAGTTTTTTTAAGTCATATCTTAGGGTGCGTGCGTTGACATTTCCAAAGCGCCTTTTGATCTGATCAAAATTAACCATTTTTTGCTCGGCAATAATTTTGTAGATTTCCGACCGTCTGGGGAGTAAAAAGTCCGTGGCTTCAGCCTTTTGTTTGCTCAGTACCAGTAACTTCGCTTTTTGGGCAGTTTCGGCCAAAGCCTCAAGCATAAAAATCACATAGTCAGTGGTGTCTTTTTCCGGCTCTTCCAAGGCACGGTAGTAATTGGGCCTGTTTTTGTCCAGATATTCCTCCAGAGGCAGTATCCCTTTCATGCCATAACCTCCCTGCCAAAGGATTTTTTGCAAAAGAAGCCTGCCCACGCGCCCGTTGCCGTCTTCAAAGGGGTGGATTTTCTCAAAGTTAAAGTGGGCAAGTACCGCCTTGATGGGCATGAATTTCTCCTTGGTGCTATTGATGTAGTTAATTAATTTTTTTATGCAAGCGTACATTTTTCCGGGCGGGGGAGGCATGTAAATAGCAATGCCGGCGCTATTAAAAATGGCCTCGTTTTGAAGCCGGAATTTGCCGGCATCGGGGCTTAGGCCGTCCATGGCTTCTTTGTGAAGCGCTAAAATGTCTGCGACTGATGTGTCTTTTTTTCTTCTTTTGACGATCCAGTTCATTGCCCGTAGAGTGTTGGCCACCTCCGTTTTTTGTTGGGTTTTGGAAGGCGATACAGTCAGAGTTTCCTCTGTCAGTTCATTGCCTTCGATGCGCGCGCTGAAAATGGCGCTTCTCAAGGTAGACTCGCGGCGGATGTTTTGTTCCACTTTGGGGGGGATGGTGATGGCTTCAATAACTTCGCGGCTAGCGTCAATGGAATTTAAAAGCTCCACAATCTGAGGATTCAGGCTATATCGAGGCGGAATTAGCATGCATTAAGCTTACCAGAAATTGCCAGAAATTACCAAATGTTACCAGATATTTCCTTAGTATTGTGGAAAGTGGATCGCTAGTTTAGTATAATAATTAGAGGTGGCAAGGTTTCCCATACCGGTGACAATTGAAAGAGACTCCTCGGGCATGGAGAGGGTCTATGATATTTATTCGAGGCTTCTCAAAGATAGAATAATTTTTATTCAAGCTGAGATCAGCGATGTGTATGCAAATTCAATTATTGCCCAGCTTTTGTTTTTGCAAGCAGTTGATCCGGCAGCAGACATTACTTTATACATCAATTCAGCCGGAGGGTCGGTGTATTCAGGCTTGGCAATAGTCGACACAATGAACCATATCAGCTGTGAAGTTTCCACCATTGCAATTGGCATGGCAGCCTCGATGGCGTCAATTATTCTTTCGGCGGGCGTTAAGGGTAAAAGATATGCGCTCCCGCATGCATCGGTTTTGATGCATCAGCCTTTTGGTAAACACCAAGGTCAGGCTGCAGATATTGAAATCCAGGCAAAAGAGATCTTAAGAATCCGTGATGTTTGCGCTGAAATATTGGCTAAAAATACAAATAATGAGAAGGCGAAGATCCTAAAAGATTTCGACCGGGATTTTATCTTAACTCCCGAAGACGCCCAGGCTTATGGCTTCGTAGATAAAATTATATGAAAAAATTTGCTGACCCATACCTTGCGTCGCTCCAACAAGTTTTTGAATTAAACTCCAAGGATTTGAATTTTAAAAAGTTTTTTGCTTTGGAACTTTTTAAGAAAAAAGAATATGAGGAAGCCTACAAACTGCTAAAAGAAATTTTTGCAGAAGATAAAGACATCAATATTGAAAGGGCAATAAACGAGATTGAGTCTTTTATGATTAAGCCTGAAAATAAAAAGATAGGTTTTGCCCTGGAAGACAGCATGCAAGAGGAAGATGCTGCCAAGCTTGATCCGCATAAAATAAAGCAGCAGGAAGCAATAACTTTTGCCGATGTGGCCGGCATGGAGGAAATTAAGGAAGCGATCAGGACCGATATCATTTACCCCTTTCAGCACCCTGAAATGTATGAGAAGTATAACAAAAAAGCGGGTGGGGGAATTTTGCTTTTTGGCCCTCCGGGCTGTGGGAAAACCTATATCGCCAAAGCCACGGCCGGGGAGATTGATGCGCAGTTTTATAGCATCTCAATCCACGAGCTGATATCAACTTATACGGGCGTGGGCGAGCAAACTTTGCATGACAATTTTGAGATGGCTAGGCATAACGCTCCATCAGTGCTTTTTTTCGACGAAGTGGATGCTATTGGGATGAGTAGAGGCAAAACTTCCGGTGTTTTGCGCACGCTTGTTAACCAGTTTTTGACGGAAATGGATGGCATTAACAGCAATAATGATAAAGTGCTGATCATGGGTGCTACCAATCTGCCTTGGGAAGTTGACTCTGCCTTAAGAAGGCCTGGGCGTTTTGATAAAGTTTTATTTGTGACGCCTCCGGATCAGGAAGCTCGGGCAAAATTGTTTGATCTTAATCTGCAAGGCAAACCCCATAAAGAATTGGACTACCAAAGACTTGCGGAGTTCACAAAGCGATATTCCGGAGCAGATATTGCCCGAGTTTGTGATGAGGCTTCGGAGTCGGCTTTCCGAGATGCCATCAGAACTGGTGAGACAGTGGAAATAACCCAAGAGCTGGTTGAGGAAAAAATCAAGGTCATCAGATCGACCATTACCGACTGGTTCAGCACCGTGAATAATTATATTCAGTACAGCAACGAGTCAGGATTATTCAATAGTGTCAAAGAATATTTAGATAAAAATCCGGATGGACGACGATAACCTCGAGCATTTAATTAGCAATCTCCATGTCTTACTTGAGGGCCATAGAGGGGATTTAATCGTTGAGACTGCAAAAAAAATTCTTGCCCTGAACCCACGCAACTTGGATGGTTATATTGGCCTTCTTATGGGATATAACAGCATGCAGAAGTATGATCTATTTCTTGAGGCGTGTCTTCAAGCCATTGCTTATTGGCCTGATTTGGCGTGGCTCCACTACATGCATCATATTTATTATTACAGCACGGGCGAAGATTGGCTGAAAGCAAAAGAAGCGATTGAAGAAGCCATCAAGCTGGACCCAACCAATGCCGAGTATTACCGGCATTTAGGCGAGGTTTATCTGGTTAATCGAGAGGCTGAAAAAGCAGCAAAGCATTTGGCAAAAGCCGTATCCTTAAAGCCAGATAATGCCGAATATAGAAGCCGTTTGGCGCTTGCGCTTCTGAGGACATACAAAAGGGACAAAAGCTTGAAAATTGCAAAACAAGCGCTTAAGGATGACCCGGGTGATAGCAGCGTCTTGGATAATGTTGGCTTTATCTGGGCGCTTGCTGGTGAGCTTGATGATGCTGAAAATCTGTTTCGAGATGCCCTAAGAGACAGGCCTACGTACATCTACTTCCAAAAGCATTTGGATTTGGTAATGCGAGAAAAGGCGGATAGGGAAGGCAGACAGCAAAAGGGCTTAAAATATACGCCGCTTTACTTAAGGCATAAAGGCACAAAACTGCATTTTGATGAGGATAAACTCAGGAATAATTAACCCCATGAGAATAATTTTGGGTTCCGGAAGCGAAGAAAAAATTGAGATATTAAAAAGTGCACTTAAAGAATTGCATCTAGTGGTGGAAGTAAAAGGTGTAAAAGTAGGTTCAGAAATACCAGATCAACCTTTGGACAAAGAGACTACTCTAAAAGGTGCTAAAAACAGAGCTAAGAATGCAAAAAGTAAAAATCCAGATGCAGATTTCTGGGTTGGACTCGAAGGCGGACTTCATGACTATGGAGAAGGTTATCACTTAGTGACATACGCTTGTTTAATTGATAAAAGTGGAGACGAGTACGTAGGCGAAGGTGTTGAAATACACCTTCCTGAGAGTGTTTCTGAGGAAGTCAAAAATGGAGGTTGGTTTGGTGATGTAATTCGTGTTTATGCTAAAGAGTATGAGATTAATGTAAATTTAATAACCCGAGAAACACCTTTTATACAAGTTATTCATAATGCCTATGCAAATTATCTAAAAGCAAAAGGTAATTTAGAAAATAGAAAAAAAGTTGCCGCAGTTATTTTTAATAATGATAAGCAGGTTTTGTTAGTTCAACTTCAAAGTTATGGCGAGGAGGATTGGAATATCCCTGGTGGGGGAATTGATGAGGGCGAAGAACCCGAAGTAGCCATAAAAAGGGAGCTTTTTGAAGAACTTGGTACTGATAAGTTTGAAGTCTTAGAAAAAAGTGATGTGATCATCGAATATGAGTGGCCAGATTTTGTAGTTGCAAAAAGACTGGTTAAGGAAGGGAAAACTTACAAAGGGCAAACACAAATGCAATTTGTAGCAAGACTCATCGGCAAGGACTCAGATATCAAACTCCAAGCAAGTGAAATTAGAAAATATAAATGGGTAGATTATAAAGATTTAGAGCAACACCTTAATTTCCCAAATCAATGGGAAAATATAAAAGCAATTATCGGCAAATATTCTGCGAAGCTTGATTAAAAGGTTAAAAAATTTTTTGATATTGCGAGTAAATGCAAATCACTTATCGAAGCTGTAATGTAGTGTGTAGTCCAATATTGGCGCCAATGTCAAACACAATATCACCTAACTTAATAAATGAAGTAATGAGGTTGATGTATGCTTATTCATAACCGCCACTCGTAGCTGTTCCGATATGTATTCTTTGTATGGGTGTATCGCCACATCAAAGCCATTGACTATAATCTTTATCTATTGCTGTTTTTATATTTTGATATACTTCAATCATGTCACTTTCAGTCGGGAAGGAAAAAATGTATTCGGAATTTTTGGAAGTTTCAAAACAAACAGGAGTGCCAGTAAAAAAAGTGCTGGATGTGTTTTGGTATCTATCAAGTGGTAATGCTATTGATAACAATGAGTTGGTTCAGTTGGTAGGTGTGTCCAGGAATGCACTTAATCAGGTTAAAAAAGCTCTGTCTATTTATTTGAACCCTTCGTCTCAAGAAACTTCTTTGAGGGATGGAGTATCTGAGAAATTAAGGACAATGTATAACGGTGGTTATCTGGTAGAGGAGAATCTGTTGGTAACTCTTACCGAGAATGATATTTATAAGCAATCAATCGGTTTACTGTCCCGATTTAAAGACAGAAGACCTGCTTCTAAAAAAAACTATGACCAGTTCACGGCTACGGTGGAGACTTCTGCAAAAAGAGCTGCTCTGCTTAATTTTTTAGGGGATGTAAGAGACAAACAGATTTTGTTCTTGGGGGATGACGATTTTGTGTCGGTGGCAACTGCTAATATAAGATCGGCTCAAGAAGTGGCAGTCTTGGATATCGACGAGAGAATTCTAGATAATATAGGCAGTATTTCAAGAGAGCTTAATTTGGAAATCAGAAGGGTGGGGCACGATTTGAAAAAAGGGATAACTGCCGACCTGAGAGGAAAATTTGATGTAGTATTTACCGATCCGCCTTATACTCCAGAAGGAATAAGACTTTTCATTTCAAGAGCAATAGAAGCGATAGACAGAAGAAATCAGACGGCAAGAGTTTATGTTTGCTATGGCAATAGTGACAGAGCCAAAGAGCGGTTTTTGCCTATCCAGGAGGTTCTTACTGACGCTGGGTTAATGTTTAGGTGGGTGTTTGATAGATTTAACAGATACGACGTAGTCGAGTCGATAGGGAGCGCAAGCTCTCTTTTTATTGCTGAAGTAACGCCCCAAACTAAACCTTTAATAAGAGGAAATTATGACAAACCAATCTATACAAATGATTAAACAATTTGTGGCGCTTGTTGAGACAAAGCCGTTTGATAATTCTCTGGAGTTTGTCGAAAATTTAGCTGAGAGTATTGTCTCTGATTTAGGCTTAAAAGTGGTTAAGAAAATGTTTCATATTTTTAGTCCCACTGGGATCACTTTCGTGTATATTCTTTCGCAATCCCACCTTGTAATCCACACTTATCCAGAAGATGGAGTGGTTCATATAGATTTAGCCATATGTAGTGATCGTAGCAAAAAGGAGTTTGAAAATTACCTTAAACATGCTCTTGCCAAACACGAAGTTTATTCTGTAGAAGTGAAGACACTATAAAAGAAAGGAAATTGGGACATGAACCTAAGTTGGAACTCACAGAATGGGGTCCAAACTCCAGGCTCAAATAATTAGATAGAACCGAAATCAACCTTTTCCTAAGAAAAAGCTGTTTCATTCCAGTTTACCGTTAAATTGCCTCAAACACCCAGACATAGACTAGAAATAGAACTTTGTTATCTAAAAGGGAATAAAGGAGATACAAATTAAAGAATTTTTTAATGATTTCATGATACAATATGATACATTTCAACCAGGTGTTAAAATTAGAAAGAAAAAATGTCTAATAAAAAGATGGGGCAAACCAACATGGAATCTGAAGGAAGTAGACGAATCGCAGATTTGTTATTTCCCTCTAAAACCAAGCCAATAAGTTATTATGAAGAGAGATATCCTTCTCGTGAATTACCTTCTTTTGTAGCAGTGACTCGCTTTGCACCAAGTCCAACAGGTTTTGTTCACATTGGGTTGTTATATTCAGCTCTAATTTCTAAGAAGATAGCAGATCAAAGTGGTGGAATTTTTATGCTGAGAATAGAAGATACAGACAAAAAAAGAGAAATTCCAAATGGAGTGAATGAAATAGTAAAGACAATGAAGCTTTTTGGGATTGAATACAATGAAGGACAAGTGTCTGAAAATGAATCTAAAGGAGAGTACGGACCGTACAAACAAAGCGAAAGAGCAGAAATATATCTTGCGTATGCAAAATATCTTGTTGAACGCGGTTTGGCGTATCCTTGTTTCTGTACTCAAGAAGAATTGGAAGATATGCGCAAAGAACAAGAACTCCAAGGAGCTATGCCTGGCTACTATGGGAAATGGGCCAAGAGTAGGAAATTGAGTGAGGAAGATATAAGGAGAAATCTTTCTGAAGGAAAAGTTCCTGTAATAAGGTTGAAGGCTCCTCAAAAAAGTGACTCTATTAGATATAGGGATTTAATTCGAGGAGAATTGACTTTTCCTTCAAACACCCAAGACGTTGTTATTATCAAATCTGATGGATTGCCCACATATCATTTTGCACATGCAATAGATGATCACCTAATGCACACAACCCATGTAATAAGAGGAGAGGAATGGCTTTCTTCTATTCCTCTACACTTACAACTTTTTTCAACATTTGGGTGGGAACCACCCAAGTATGCTCATATACCTCAGATTTTAAAAAGTGAAGATGGAGCAAAAAGAAAGTTAAGCAAAAGAAAAGATCCTGAAGCCGCCACGGCTTTTTACATAGAAGCAGGAATTCCAGTTGAAGCTGTGATTAGCTATCTTACAAATTTGGCCAATTCTGGTTTTGAAGACTGGTTTCGAGCAAACCCTGATAAATCTCCTTGGGAATATAAAATTTCTTTAGAGAAGATAAACAAAAGTGGCGCCTTGATGGATACGATCAAACTTAGAGACATAAGTAAAGAGGTAATATCACATATGAATACTCAACAAATTTTTGAACAGGTATTAAATTGGTCTGAAACTTATAATCCTGACTTTGCTAGTCTCATTTCCTCTGATAGAGATTATTTTATGAGAGTCTTAGATATAGAAAGAAGTGGCACTACTGTTAGAAAAGATTTTGCCCAATGGTCTGAAGTGCCTGACAAATATGGTTACTTTTTTGATGAAATGTTTGACAAATCACAACCTAAAAAAATAAAGACACAAAATATACAAAGTGCTAATGAAGTATCAAACATATTAAATACATTTTTAAAAACATATAGTCCTGCTGATTCCATAGATCAATGGTTAGCGAAGATTAAAGATATGTGTACAAATCTTGGTTACGCTCCAAGTATGAAAGAATTTAATCAAGGTAAAGAAGGTGCTTACAAAGGCCATCTTGGAGATATAACAATGATATTGCGCATGGCAATAACAGGGCAAGATAAAACACCAGATCTCTACGAGATTATGTCTATAATGGGAAGTGATAGAGTAAGAACTAGAATTAAGAGCTATATTGGCTAAATTACTCCAGCACATAGTGGAATTACATAAACAGTTATATGACTATGTATTGAGATTGAAAAACAGAGATTAGATGAGGCGATGGGAAAAATAAATGAGGAAGAAGAACACTATGCCAAGGCATATGGAACAGGCGTATTAAATCCTGAGCAATTCCGAAATGTCATGAAGGATGCCGAAAAGCGAAAGTTAGGTCTTCAGAGGCAATTAAACGACCTTACGGCTAAAAGTTCGCAAGAAACCCGATGTTTCAATAGAAGATTACTTGAATTACGCAGAGGAATACCTTAAAAAACTTGATTTCTCCAACAAAATCCAGGTCGTTCGAGATATAATAGACAAAGTTATCGTTTCAGAAAGGAGCGGTGCAAAAGTATGGGCACACTTACCATTACCAGTCACAATCACCGAAAAGTTGGGATATGAGCCTGAGCGTAGGGATAGTTGGTTTGCCGAATGTAGGAAAGTCCACGCTGTTTAATGCTTTGTTAAAAAAACAGGCGGCTTATGTTGCAAACTTTCCGTTTGCCACAATCGAGCCCAATGTGGGCGTGGTTCCCGTACCGGATTGTAGATTGATTCAATTGAGTGACGTGGTTAAAGAAAGCGAAAAATTGGATAATTTACCACCTTTAGTTCCCGCTACCGTTGAATTTGTCGATATTGCCGGGCTTATTGCAGGGGCGTATAAAGGTGAAGGTTTGGGAAATAAATTTTTAAGCCATATCCGGCAGGTGAGCGCCATTTTGCATGTTATACGCTGTTTTACCGATCCGGAGATTGTAAAAGAAGGCTCGGTTGATCCGATTTCGGACTTTGAAGTTGTGGAGACAGAGCTGATGATGGCAGATTACCAGACTTTGGAAAAACAGAAAGAAACCAAAGGAACTTTTGTCTCACACGAGAAGGCTCGCTGGTCTGTAATTTTAAAATTAAAAGCGGCTATTGAAAGGGGAGTACAGGCACGTTTGGTAGAGTTAACACAGGAAGAGGCGAAAGTAGGGCAAGAACTTTCACTTTTATCTATGAAACCAATTTTGATAGCCCTCAATGTTGATGAACGAGTACTTAAAAATGCCCAAGAAATTGAGCAAAAGTATGCCCAAGCTTTTGGTGTGGAAACCAACCAGATCGTTGCCATAAGTGCTAAAGTGGAATCTGAACTGGCTGACTTTTCAGATGAGGAACAACAGGAATATTTAGCTGATTTGGGAATAACCAAAAGCGGGCTTGGTAGGGTGATCAAAAAGGGCTTTGCTGCGCTGGGGCTAATTACTTTTCTCACGGCCGGGGCAAAAGAAGTGCGGGCATGGACCATACAGCAAGGAACTAACGCGCAAAATGCGGCGGGTGAGATTCACAATGATTTTGTTAAAAATTTTATTAAGGCCGATGTTATTAAGTTTGAAGATTTTGTGTCTGCGGCTGGATGGAAGAATGCCCGCGAACAAGGCCTGGTGCGAAGCGAAGGGCGTGAGTATATTGTTCAAGACGGGGATGTTATTGAGTTTAAAATTGGAACTTAACTGGGTTAAAAGTGCAAAGAGCCGCAGCGGTTGAATATCTTCGCGCGCCTGTGCTATACTGGCCGCTATGAAGCGATATGAACTCACAGTGGTGATGCCTGGAAATGCCACTGCCGCGCAGAAAAAAACCCAGACTGAAATTATCCAAAAAATGACAAATATTTTGGAGGGCAAAGTGCTTGATGTCCAGGACTGGGGAGAGAAGGAACTTGCTTATGAAATTACCAAAAATAAAACTGGCCAATTTATCAATTATGTTTTAGAATTAAATGAGACGGCCGCCAAGCAATTGCCGGAGAAAATCCGCTTGGAGGACGGTATTATCAGGCATTTATTTGTTTTGGCCGAAGACGAAAAAGAAGAAAAGAAAAATTAAATGGCAAGAAGTTTAAACAAAGTTATTTTAATCGGCAACCTGACGCGCGACCCAGAAATGCGCTACACCCCCCAAGGAACCGCTGTTTGTACTTTTTCCGTGGCTACTAACCGCCAGTGGAAAACTGAATCCGGCGACACAAAAGAAGATGCGGAATTTCACCGCATTGTTGCCTGGGATAAGCTTGCCGAGATTTGTTCCCAGATGCTTAAAAAAGGCAAAAAAGTTTATGTGGAAGGTAGGCTCCAAACCAGAAAATGGGAAGGTCAGGATGGCAACACGCGCTATACCACCGAGGCTGTAATATCAGAAATGATTCTTTTGGATAAAGCGGGTGAGGCTAGCTTTACAGATGAAAGCCAGGAAATACCTGATGATTTTGAACAGGAAATGACAAAGGAAGAAGCAAGCCCCAAGGCAAGCGCCAAAAAAAGAGCTAAAGCCAAAGCTGAAACCAGTGAAGAAGACGAAGACATACCATTTTAAAGAACATGCCTAAAAGAAAGATAACCCACATCAGTTATAAAAATTTTGAAGAACTAAAATTTTTTTTGAATGATCGCGCGCGCATTTTGCCTCGCAAACGCACTGGCCTGAGCGCCAAAAACCAACGCAAATTGGCCCTTGCAATCAAGCGGGCCCGCCACCTCGGCCTTCTTCCATTTAAACCGAGGATTTAATACACTTGAATCTCATGAATAATATCCCTGCGCCCAAAATCAGTCTTGGCAGTTTGCGCCGCTTTGTTCTGCGCGTGTTTTTTTTGCTTATTGTTTTTGCAGGCGGTTATTTTTTGGGATCACAAAGAATGCCATTTTTAACTAAGACCCCGCTTTCTTCGGCAAATTTGGATAGGATCCCGCAAAAGGATGTGGAATTTTCTTTATTTTGGCAAGTGTGGGATACTTTGGATGAGCGCTATTTTGATAAAAACAAGCTCAATGCCAATGACATGGTTTATGGGTCCATCAAAGGCATGGTGGCCGCTGTGGGCGATCCATACACCGTCTTTTTAACTCCCAGGGAAAACACTGTTATCCAGGAGGATTTGCAGGGAAATTTCGAAGGCGTGGGCATCCAAATTGGTTTTCGCGGCACAAGCCTCGCCGTCATTTCTCCCATGCCGGGCACGCCGGCGGATGAAGCTAATATTGAAGCCGGGGACCTAATCATCGGCATTAAAGACGAGCAAAAAGACATTGACAGGGGAACCGTGGGCATCAGTCTGCCCGAAGCCGTTCAGGCCATCCGCGGCCCGGCAGGGTCGGTAGTGCGGCTTACTTTAATTCGCGAAGGAGAAACAGAGCCCTTGTTCGTGGATGTTGAGAGGCGCGCCATCGAAGTGCCCAGCGTCTCTTTGAAGTATGTGGGCGTGGAGCAAAACATTGCCCATATACAAATATTTAAATTTGGTGCTGAAACTACAGATGAATGGAATAAGGCTGTTTTGTATGTGGTTAAAAAGCGCGATTTAAAGGGTATAATTGTGGATGTACGCAATAACACTGGGGGGTACTTGCAGGCCGCGGTGGATTTGGCGTCCGAGTTTATTGAAGTGGGGGAGACGGTGGTGATTGAAGACCGTGGAAATGGTGACAAGCAAAGCTTTGATGTGGAGCGCATGGGCAGGCTTACACGCGAGCCTGTGGTGGTCTTGGTTAACCAGGGTAGTGCCTCTGCTTCGGAGATCCTCGCCGGCGCACTTCGCGATCAGATTAATGCCACGCTTGTGGGTAAAACTACTTTTGGCAAGGGTACCATCCAGGAGCCGCAACAAGTGGGGGGTGGGGCGGGCTTGCATATCACTATTGCCCGCTGGCTTACACCCAGTGAATTTTGGGTTAATGAAGTCGGTCTTGAGCCTGATGTTATAATTGAAGACGACCCGGATACATCTGAGGACGAGCAGCTTCATGCTGCGGTTGAGCGGGTTAATAATTTATAATACTATGAGATTTAGTACGCGCAGTTTTATTTTTGGCCTGGCTTTGGGGTTTGTTGTTATCATGTCTGCTTTGGGCGGAGCCTTGGCCGACCGGATTTTTGTTTTTACACCCCTTAATTACATCACTGATAGAATTTCATTTTTGGATAAGCTTACGCCATCAAGCTTCCGTCAGGAAATTTTGACCGAAGAGTCGGTGGTAATTGACGTGGTTGAAGAAGTGTCTGATTCCGTAGTTACCGTAAGCATGGAACTTCCTGAAAGGCGGGTTTTGGAATTTTCTCCCTTCGGAGGCTTTGAAACGCGCATCGAAGGCGGCGACCCGCAAGATATCGGCTCGGGCTTTGTGGTTTCCAAAGACGGGCTTATTATTACCAATAAACATGTTGTCTCCCAGGAAGGCGCGAGCTATAAAGTGATAACCAGTGACAACCAGGAGTATGAAGTCCGGGAAATCAAGCGCGACCCGGCAAATGATTTGGCGGTTTTAAGAATCGATGCCCACAACCTTAAGCCCGTGAAGCTGGGCACTTCGGATGAGCTTAAAGTTGGGCAGTTTGTGATTGCCATTGGTACGGCTTTGGGGGAGTTTCGCTCAACTGTGACAACTGGCGTGATCTCAGGACTAGGGCGGGGAATAACTGCGGGCTCAAGCTTCGAAGGCTTTGTCGAGCGTTTGGATGATGTTATTCAGACTGATGCGGCCATAAATCCGGGGAATTCGGGAGGGCCTCTTTTGAATTCGGCGGGCCAGGTGGTCGGCGTGAATGTGGCGGTGGCGCAGGGTGCGGAAAACATCGGTTTTGCCATTCCGATTGAAATTGTCAGAAAGGCACTTGCGCAATTTGAACAAACGGGTAATTTTGCCTCCAAGCCCTATCTGGGCGTAAGCTACAACATGCTTTCGCGCGAGGCGGCTTTGTTAAACGAAGTTCCCCAGGGTGCCTATATTGCCGAGGTGATTGAGGGCTCGGGAGCGGATAGAGCTGGGATCCGGGCGGGCGATATTATTACCAAGTTCGGTGAGGACATAGTGTCTGAGCTGGAGGATGGCCTGGGGGAGGCAATTGAAAAATATAACCCCGGCGATGCAGTAAAGGTTACACTGTGGAGGGATGGCGAGACAATGGAGCTAACAGTGACTTTGTCAGTTTCCTGAAAGAGTCTGGGTTGCTTTTACCACTTTATCTAAATTCCCATTGATGATTTCTTCTAAATTGCCCCATTTTTTATTCAGTCGATGGTCGGTGATGCGGTTTTGGGGAAAATTGTAAGTGCGGATTTTTTCAGCCCGCATGCCGCGGCCGATGCCCAGGCGGCGGTCTTTGATGCTTGAGGCGAGTTTCTCTTGTTCAATTTCCCAGAGCTTGGCGCGCAAAAGCTTCATGGCAATGACGCGGTTTTGGATCTGTGTGCGTTCCTGCTGGGAGCTTACGGTGGTGCCCGTGGGCCGATGGATAAGGCGTACGGCGCTACTTACTTTGTTGACGTTTTGGCCACCGTGGCCACCGGCCCGGTAAAACTGAATCTCCAGATCTTCCGGCTTAATTTCCTGCTCATGGGCTTTGATCTCGGGTAAGACAGCAACCGATGCTGTGGAGGTGTGAATCCGGCCGCGCTTTTCGGTTTTGGGGATGCGTTGGACGCGGTGGACGCCGGTTTCGGCTTTTAATAAATTATATGCTGCGGGCCCTGAGATTTGAAGCGTGCCTTCATCCATCTCAAGCACCCTCCAGCCGTTTTGCTGGCTAAAGCGCGTGTACATGCGAAGTAAGTCTGCCGCCCAGAGCTTGGCTTCGTCGCCGCCGGCGGCGCTTCTTACTTCCACATAGGCTATTTGATTTTCTTGGTGCACGCGGCAAGTATAGCACGCAAGCCAAAGCAGGTTCAATTTGGGCATTTTGCTATTCTGCCTCAAGTCTGGGATAATAGGCCTAGCTCGCACATTTCAAGCCTAATTTAAGGAGGCTATCCATGTTGGGGGTATATCTGAGAACACTGGTTGTTTCTTTCGGGCTGTTTTGGATTCTCATGGCCTTTGTCCTTTTTGGGTGTTTTTTGTGGGAGGCAGCTTTAGCCCGCACCTACAAACAAGTTCCCAAGCTGGCTTTCGTTTCCCTTTTATGGCCGATCATTTTGGCTGTCATCCTGGCTCAAGACATCAAAGTTTGGCAAAGCATCTGCTTTCGCTGGATCTTTGGCGTTTGGCCGGGGCATCCGGAAGCTCAAAAGATTGTGTTTGAAATGTTGGAAGCGTGGCGTGCGGCCTTGTATTTATATGCCCTTAACCTTGATGGAGCATACGATGGCATGACCGCCGCACATTCTCTATGTAAGCTGGAAAAGGCGTGCTCGTTGGCCAGAGGATTTGGGCTGAGAATACGCTAGATTTATGCAGTGGGTGAATATTGCCCCGCACCCACTGCAAAGTTTTTTGAATTACTTTGCTTTTTTCAAACTTTTGCGCAAGTCCTGAAGTGAATCCGGAAGATCCATTTCCGCCTTAAGTTTTTTGGCTTTTTTCAAGGCACGCCTCTGGGCTTTGGAAAGGATTTTCTCTTGGGCATATTTTTGCCGTGTACGAAAAGCATCCACGCGCCCGGCTGTGTCCACATACTTCATCTGCCCTGTATAAAATGGATGACAATTAGAGCAAACCTCAACTTCAATCTCCGGCACTGCCGCGCCCAAAGTAAAAGTATTACCACAGGCGCATTTGACTTTGGCTTCGGGGTACCAAGTTGGGTGAATAGTTGCTTTCATGACAAAGGTGATTATAGCAGCTTTGACTCGCTGCAGCAAATTAAAAAATGGTCGGGAGGGAAACGTGACTTTGGGCCGGACAAGGTGGTACTGGAAAATCGCACAGAAGCTTGCCTGCCGGCGAATAAATTATCTGCGGCGGGCCTTGGTTTCGGCGATAAAGACGCCGGCGCCGATGATCAAAGCCCCGGTTATAAATGATAAGGTAATTTTTTCTCCAAGCCACAAAACCGCCAAAGGCGCTGCAATCAAGGGATCCAAATATTTAAAGACAGCCGCTTCGCTGACTTCAATGGTCCGCTGGCCTCGATTCCACAGGGCATAGGCAATTGTCCCAGAAAAAATTGCCATATACAAAACCCCCAGGTGGTAGTTTAAAGGTATACCTGTGACCGAGCCGAGGGAGCTGGGATTGAAATATAAAACCGTGGGCACAAGGCAGATAAAGCCTACAAGAAAGGCAAAATTGGAAAGTGCCGCGCTGCCGATGCCTTTTCTCAGAAGCTTTTTGGCAATGATATAAGAATAGCAATCCACTAGAATAAAAGTAAAGATAAGTAGGTTGCCCAGAAGGCGGGTTTCGCCGTGGCTGTTTTCCACAAGAGGTGCCGTGATAGTAATCAATGTACCAGCGAACGCCACCATCATCCCCAGCTTCTCGCGTTTGGTGATGCGGTCTTTCAGAAAGGCAGAGCCAAAATACGCGCTTATCAAAGGAATAGTCGAAGTCATGATCGAAAACGTGAGGACGTTGGTCATATCAAGGCCGACAAAGAGCAAAGTCAAGGGGATTACCGTCGATGTCAGGCCATAAAAAACAATACCCACAAGGTTACTTCTGTATTTTTTTAAGCTAAAGCCCCGCAGGCCAAAGAATAAAACCGCCACCAACGCGGAAATGGAAAAACGATAAGCCAAAAAGGGCATGGGATCAATGCCTTCAAGAGTGTATTTAATCACAGGTCCGGCTACGCCCCACATGACAATACTTGCAAGAATATAAAGATAGGCAATAAGCCTATTTTTGCCCATACTCTTAGATTAAGAAGAAGTTTGCACTTTGTCCACCAGCTCTTGCCGAGCCACGGTTTCCTGAACTCCCGTTTTTAAGTTTTTGATGGTCACTTGGTTTTTTTCTGCCTCATCAGGCCCGACAATAAACACCCAGGGAATGTTTAATTTATCGGCGTATTTTAGCTGCTTTTTAAGCTTTGTAGTATAGCTTGGGAAGATGGTGGTGTTTATTCCCGCAGCCCGAAGAATGCCGGCAATAGTCACGGCATCCGCGCTTAGTTTGGCATCAAACACAGCCACCAGGCCCAGGACAGTTGATGGTATATCCTCCCAAAGCTTGAGCTCATTAATTACATCCACCACACGGTCCAGGCCGATGGTTGTGCCCACGGCGGGTAAGTCCGGGCCGCCCAGACTCTCCAAAAGTTTGTCATATCGTCCACCTCCGGTTATGGAGCCTATTTTTGGTTCGGTCACAACCGTCTCAAAAATAGGGCCGGTGTAATAATCAAGCCCGCGCGCCAAATTGGGGGAAAAGACAAGGTTCATAACTCCCATTTTTTGAGCCAATGTCATAACTTCTTGCAAATACTTATCGGGGTTTGCCCGGGCAATGGCTGCAAAAACGTCTTGGATTTGTTCTTTTTTAAAACCTTTGGTCGCTAGTTCCTGCTTTACAGCCTCATGGGTTTTTTTATCCAGCTTGTCTATCGACTGGATACCTGTGGGCCAATCTTTTGGGGCAATGCCGGCTTTTTCCATGGATGAAAAAAGCACAGGGCGGCTTCCGATTTTAATTTCAAAGCCAGGGAAATTAAAAGCCGAACTTGCTATTTCCCATATGATTGCCAAAATTTCGGCATCGGATATGGGTGAGGAACTGCCGATTGTATCCACATCGCACTGGAAAAATTCCCGATATCTACCTTTTTGCGGTTTTTCTGCCCGCCACACAGGCTGGATCTGATAGCGTTTAAGCGGCATGGGTGTGGCTTGGTTTTGAGCCATATAGCGGGCCAAAGGGACTGTCAGGTCATACCTCAGGCCTACACTCCGCCCGCCCGGGTCTTCAAATAAATACATTAGCTTTTCGGCTTCTTCGCCGTATTTACCCAAAAGCACCTCTTGGTATTCCAAGGCCGGAGTCTGTAGCTCCTCAAAACCATATTTTTCAAAAACTTCGCGGATGTGGGAAATTGCTTGGTTACGAAGGCGCATAAGTACAGGGGGAAAGTCACGAAAGCCTTTGAGTGTCTGGGTTTTTTTCTGCATATTTATATGATACTAAAAAGAAAGCATAAATACACTTCTGGCCCAAAGGCTGTCGCCGTTTTGCTCGCCGGCTATGATGACCTCGCTTCCAATTGCAAAATCGGCTCGGGTGATTTCACTAGCTTCTGAGGTATCCCAGTAATCGGTATGGGTGCCCAGGCGGAAGACAGAGCCGTCGCTGAGGGTTAGTTCCGAGCGGTTGATATCGGACAGAGTGCCTTTGATAACCAGATAATTATTTTCCGCTGGGGCAGTGGTGACGAGCACGCGCTCGGTATTTAGAATTTTATTGTCATTAAATTTTCCCATGGCAACGATAAAATCACCGATGGCAACATCGCCGAATTCGATGTCTTTGCTGTCTTGGATGTCTGAACCATAGGTAGTTTGTCCACTAATACCCAGCTGGTTGATTTCTCCGGACTGGCTTCTGATCTGGAAATAGTCCTCGGTAATATCTGTAACTGTGCCGATGAGGGCAATCGTAGGATTGATTTGCTGGTTTAGCCTTTCCTGGACGCGGGTGTGGATGTCTGTCGTATTTTTATTGCTTGTACTAAGTTCCGTGCTATGGACTAGGGGCAAGATTTGGTAAACTACGTCGCCAGCGTCATTGATACCAAAAATATCAATTGTATTTAGCCCGCCCTCAAGCTCTACCTCAAAACTAAATTCGCCGTTTTCGATTAAGGCAATATTTTCGGAATTTTTGGTTATAACAATAGCATATTTGGAATTGGTGGATAAGCCGGAAACCGTAGCTTTCGGGCTTGTAAAGACGGTATGGGGCCGGGGGGAGACAATGCTTAGTTCGTGGCTAGTATTGTCAATTGTTTCCATTTTTTTTACTTCCTCTTCTTTTTCTTCTGCGTGTGGTTTGTCCGAGCTTAGGTTCTTATTGGCTTGCCAAACGCCAAAGGCTACCGCAAGCCCCAGAAGGCTTCCGAAGGCAATGGCAATAATTACTTCTTTTTGCATCCCTCGCTTGGTACTTTATGTAATTAATTCGAACTTGTCAAGGAAGCTTAAGTTTGCTACCATGGCCATGAGCTTATGGATATCACATATTTAGGTCATTCTTCGTTTCGGATCACGACTAAAAAAGTGGCACTTGTGACCGATCCTTTTGATCCAAAAATGGTGGGGCTTAAGTTTCCCAAAGTTAAAGCAGAGATCGTCACCGTGTCCCATGATCACAATGATCATAATTATGTCAGCGGGGTAGGGGAGGTTAAGAAAGTAATTTCCGGGCCGGGAGAATATGAGATTGAAGGTATCTCGATCATCGGCATTTCCTCTTTCCACGATAGCGAACAAGGACAAAAACGAGGCAAAAATGTGATTTATTTAATTGAAGCGGAGGATCTACGTCTCTGCCACCTCGGGGACTTGGGCCACGCTTTACCCAAAGACCAGATTGATGCCATCGGAGAGGTGGATGTTTTAATGGTGCCGGTTGGCGGGGAGTATACCATCGGGCCAAAAGATGCCGAAGCAGTTGTACGTGATATCGACCCGAAAGTTATTATCCCCATGCATTATAAATTGTCAGGCATGGCAGATACTTTTTCTGCTTTGGAAGGGGTAGAGGCTTTTGTAACTGCTCTGGGTATCAAACACATCCACGAAAATAAGCTGACAATCCGCCCCGGCAGTCTCCCTGAAGAAGATAAGATGATTGTCATCTTTGATCTTAAGTAAATGGCTGATAATCAAAAAGCCCAAACAACTAAGGTACGTGTGCCACCTCATTCAACCGAAGCAGAGGAGTCTGTGCTGGGCGCGCTTTTATTGGACAAAGATGCCATTATTACCGTGGCTGAGTTTCTCATGGCCGATCATTTTTACCACGAAAAGCACCAGCTCGTTTATGCCTGCATGCTTGATTTATTTGAGCAAAGAGTGCCCATTGACGTTCTGACCGTCTCCGAGCGCTTAAAACAAAAGCGCAGTCTTAAAAGTGTGGGCGGCTCGAGTTTTTTGGCTGGGCTTGTGAATAAAGTTCCTACCGCCGCGCATGTAGAGCATTACGGAAAGATCGTCCGTGACCAGGCTACAAAAAGAAATCTGATGGCCGTGGCTTCCAAGCTTTTTGACATGAGTTTTGACGAGGGAGAGGGCGCGGAAGAGCTGATGGACCAGGCTGAGTCCGAAGTTTTTTCTTTGACCCAAAAGCACCTTGATAAAGGCTTTACGCCGGTGAGGGCTACTTTGTCCGAGTCATTTGACAGGCTCGACGAGCTGCACAAAACCGGCGACGGTATGCGCGGGGTTCCGACCGGTTTTAAAGATTTGGATAATACTCTGGCCGGGCTCCAGCGCTCCAATTTACTCATTCTGGCTGCCCGCCCGGGCGTGGGTAAAACCACTTTGGCTCTAAACATTGCCCGAAATGTAGCAGTTATTCATAAACGTCCGGTGGGGATTTTTTCTTTAGAAATGAGTAAAGAGGAGCTTGTGGACAGGCTCCTGGTGGCTCAGGCAGATATCGACGCCTGGAAAATGAAAACGGCAAAGCTCGACAGTGACGAATTCACGCGTTTGTCTGAAGCTATGGGAATTTTAGCCGAGGCCCCGCTATATATTGACGACACGCCAGCGCTTTCCATTTTGGAAATGCGCACCAAATCCAGGCGTTTGCAGGTGGATGCAGGCATAGATCTTTTGATTGTGGATTATCTGCAGCTTGCAAAAAGCAGAAATCTGGAAAATCGCGTCCAGGAGGTGGCGGAAATTTCCCAGGGCCTAAAAAATCTGGCCAGGGAGTTGAAAGTTCCGGTGCTTGCTTTGTCGCAGCTTTCGCGGGCTGTCGAGCAGCGCGAAAGAAAAAGGCCGCAGCTTGCGGATTTGCGCGAGTCTGGTTCAATAGAGCAAGACGCGGACGTGGTTATGTTTTTGTGGCGCGAGGATGAGGAAGACATTGCAAATATTTTTTTGGACGTTGCCAAGCATAGAAACGGTCCCTTGGGCCAGGTGAAGTTTCATTTCAAAGGCGATCGCGTAAGCTTCTATGGCACAGAAAGCAAGCGCGGCTGATGAAAAGTTTGAGGAAAAAACAAAGGGCCGGTGGCATAGCCAAGATGGCTTTCCCTGCCCCGCGGCCACGCGAGGCTGGTCCCTGGTCCAGATGGGCTTCTTTTCTGTGCCGAGGGAGGGATTCGAACCCTCACGATGCGTTAACATCACTAGTTTTTGAGACTAGCCTGTCTACCATTCCAGCACCTCGGCCCTATGTGTATTTTAGCAAATTTTTGCAAAAACTGCTTTACGGGATTGGGCGGATCCGCTACAATATCTAGTCATGATACTTGCCACGGACCTTAAAGCCGGGCGCACTTTTTTGCTCGACAAGACGCCTTATAAAGTTTTGAAATATTCCCACCACAAAATAGCTCGGGGTGGGGGAACGGTTCGTGTTTCGGTCAAAGACTTGCATACGGGCACCAGCATGGAAAAGACTTTCCAATCCACGGCTAAATTTGAAGAAATTTCAACTGTCAAAAAACCGCTTCAGTTTTTATATACGGACGCGGAAAACGCTTTTTTGCTGGATCCCCAGACTTATGAGCAGGTGGAAATTCCCCTTGGGATCCTGGGTGAGGATATCGTCTATGTCAAAGAAGGCGAAAACACCAATATTTTGTTTTGGGAAGATATACCCTTATCAATAGAAATTCCACCCAAAGTTACCCTGAGCGTTTTAGAAACCGCCCCTGGGGTCAAGGGCAATAGCGCCACCAATATTTATAAGCCCGCCACCTTGGAAAATGGCATAACTGTGCGCGTACCTTTGTTTATCAAGGCCGGGGATAAAATAAGGGTGGATACAAGAACCGGGGAATACGTCGAGCGCGTAGCCCAGGCTTAAAATACAAGCCACAAAACTGTTGCCAAAATAGTCAACAGCTGAGTCAAGATGCCCAGGATGGGGGTGGTGTCTGTTTGAATGCTTTTTTGAAAACTGATCCATTTTTTTATAGCATCGGTTTTGTAATTAAGAAAAAAATACGGCCCTTCTACAATGTCCGGAAGCACGGCAAAAAAGCCCCCTAACAATACAATTACGGTCTGGTTTATGCTTGGCAGGGAAGATGCAATTGTGAGCCCGGAAGCAAGCGCAATCCCCACGTCTATGATTACTAGTATAGTCGATTTTTTCGTAACTTTGCCGTATTTTTGTGTCTCTGTATTTAAGTGCGGGTTCCAGTGGGGGATTTTATCTAATACAAAATGGCTCCCCAGTGCAAGTGGGAGGGAGATTAAAGGGTTGGGGATCTTGCTTGCTATGGCAGCACCTACGATGACGTGGGGTGTTTCTAACATATCGGGCAGTATGGGTATGATATACTTATAGAAGCTTCCATGTCAACTTTACTTTTAGTTTTTTTAAATATTCTGGGGTCTTTTTTGTATCTTTTTATTACCTGGCGGCAATTGAAAGATGATTATGAACATGAAAAGATCCTACGCATGGGATTTTTATTTTTATTCCTTAGCTATTTTCTGGCCCTGGGCGTTTATTATTTTATAGCTCCTGCTTTAATTACTTCGGCTGTCTTTATACCCCGCGGGCTTTGGTTCTGGGGAGCGCTTCTGGGCGTGTTTTTGGCAAGCTTAATTGTCTTAAAGTCCATGAAGATGCGCCTTATCGATTTGATAGAATCCCAAACTCCAGCTTTATTTTTGCTTGCCGCGATTACGGGCCTGTCAATGGGTCTAGTCAATCATACTGGCTTGTGGCCACTTTCAGTTCTTTTGTTTTTTCTTGCTTTTATTTTTTATTTTATTTTGAAGGCAAATTATAAGAAATTCAGCTGGTATCGCTCGGGTAGGGTTGGGCTAGCCTCACTATTGACCCTGGGGGCGTATTTTTTGCTTCGAAGTGCGTTTGCGCTTTTCATGCCTAGTATGTTATCCTTAGCCGGTAGAATTGATGCTGTTGGTTCGTTTGCTGTTGCTTTTTTGTGTTTTTATAGCATCTATAATTTAGCCGGAAATTAAGGATGGTAAATAAAGAAAATAAAACAAAAAAGACTCTCAAGGCGATGGCAACGCCGGTCACTTATCCCGTGAGGCTTTTGCGCCCCGTGGGAGAGTTTTTGGCCCTCCAACTAAAGCATCTGGAAAAGCGTAAAAAAGACCTTGGCCAAGATGACCCTTTTGCTAATATCGACCGCATAAATGATAATGCGTCACCAGATGCAGATGCTGAGGAGCAAGATGGTCACGCGCGCATCTCCGCTATTCGCGAGCAGATTGACCGCAAAATCATCCAAATCAGGCGTGCCATGGCAAGGGTTAAAATCGGCCAGTATGGCATTTGTGAGGAATGCGGAGCCATGATCGATACCGAACGTCTGACGATTTACCCGGAAGCCACCCTCTGCATTAAATGTGAAGCCAAAAAAGAAAATAAGTGAGCTTTCAATGACTCCGCAAATAGTTTTACAAGACGATTATTTAATGGTTGTGAATAAACCAAGCGGTATGATCACCACCAATGCAAGCTCCACCCGCAGGGAGCAGACGCTTCAGGGTTGGCTTGGGAAATTAAACTATCCTTTAGCCGCTGATTTCAAAACCAGATCAGGTATCGTTCACAGGCTCGACAAAGGAACCAGTGGGCTTATTATCGTTGCCAAACAACAAGATATTTTTTCCAAACTTCAGGCATTATTTAAAACCAGGCAAGTTAAAAAAAACTATTTGGCTTTGGTGCACGGGCTTGTGGAACCCAAAGAGGGAATAATTGAAGCACCCGTGGGGAGACTGCCTTGGAATCGGGAGCGCTTTGGAGTTTTGGCAGGTGGCCGCGAGGCAACTACACAGTACAAAGCTTTGCAAGTTTATCAAAAGGCTAAGGAAATATTCACTCTTCTTGAGCTCACGCCCAAAACCGGCCGCACCCACCAGATAAGGATTCATTTGAAGCATCTGGGAAACCCGATTGTGAGTGATGCCTTTTATGCCGGCAGAAAAACTGCAAGAAACGATAGACTTTGGTGTCCCAGGCTTTTTCTACATGCCGCAGAAATCGGCTTTGACCACCCGGCCACTGGTAAGCGGATTGTAGCTCAATCAGATTTGCCACAGGACTTAACACAGGCCACTTCACTCTTGAAAAAAAATTCTTAACTATATAGGCTAAGAGAGACCCTTATGTGGGGTTTCGCATGCCCAAAAGATCACCCCTAAGATTGCGTCGTAACCAAAAAGTCAGGGGGATTAATTTACGCAAGCTGTTATTGTGCATCTTAATCCCTAGCTTTCTGGTTACGTTTTTAGTCTTAGTTATAAAACTCATTTTTTTGCCTTCGCTTTGGGGTGATAAATACCAGTTCAGCTTTGCTTACCCGGTTTCAGACGGGGTGGTGATAAGTATTTTAAATCCGGTGACGGATTCGGCGACCAATGTGTTTATTCCCGAAAATACGCAAATGCAAGTAGCCAACAAGCTTGGCAGTTGGAGACTGGGAAGCGTGTGGCAGCTTGGGAAGCAGGAAAAAGTGGGTGGCTATCTTTTAAGCCGGAGCCTGACAAAAACGTTTTTTGTGCCTGTGGACGCCTGGGCCTCAGAGACAATCAAAGACTATGATGGAGCGCTGTGGTCACGCCTGCAAGCTATATTTTTAACCTCAGATACCAATATCAAATTCAAAGACAAACTGAAAATCTGGCTTTTTATGCTTGGCATGCCTAAGGGCAACAGCCAAACGCTTGCTTTAGCTGAGACAAATTCTCTGAGTCTGGAAAAATTGCCCGACGGAAGCGATGGCTTTGTGCCAAATGCCTTGACAGACAGGGTCGAAAGATTGTTTTTTGTGGATGTAGTTTCCCAAGAAAATGCCCGCCTGGGGATCACCAATGTTGCAAATAGCTCTGGCACGACAAACATGCTTGTTAAGATCTTGGAAACCATGGGCACAAGTCCGGTGGTGATTAGGGAGGGGGATTTTATAGACGGCTTTCTGTGTGCCATTTACACGGATGCGAGCGCAAGCTATACGGCCAAAAAAATGGCTTTGGTATTTGATTGCCCGATCAAAGAAAAACGGAGCGAAAATAATTTAGATATTGAATTTGTCTACGGAGAAGAGTTTGTCGAGCGCTTTTAACTTGGAGGAAATGAAGGTCCGCTGTCGCTATTTTGCCTTTTGGTCTCACGCAAAAAAATCCTTACTTCGGCTTCATCCACGGACTTTATAAAGGCTTCATAATCATAGCCCGATTTTTTCAGCCTGATGATGCGACTTGCCAGGTCATCTGGAAATTTACCTATGTATTGCCCGGAATTGGTAGTTACATTTACTCTGTGGTCGCCGCAGCTGATATTTACTTGTTGAGCGCAGTTTAGTCTCAAAAGCTTGTCACCATCGGTTAGGTGGATCAAAGAAACAATTTTCGTTTTTCCGGGTTCTTCCAAAAAAATTTGCGAATGAATGTGGCTTTTTTCCTGGTTATCCTTACGGTTTAATTCTTTTTGAAAACGCTCAAGATTTTTTTGGGCAATAGTGTTTAGAGCATCCAGCTTTAAAACCTTTTTTGTATAAGTGATGGCCTTTTTTTTATTTCCCAGCTCATAGTGGGCTTTGGCTATGCGGTTTAATGCCTGGATGTCATCAGGGTTTCTTTGAAGGAGTTCCAGGTTGTATTGAAGCGCCTTTTCCCAATCACACTCAAGTGCAGCAGAAATTGCTTTTTGGGCGAGGCTAAAGTTCATTCTAATTCATTAATGAGTATAAAATGGTAAGTTTGTTTGTCAAGAGTGTTTTTGCGGATATTTTGCGTGTATAATAGCCCTGTGAGCGGACACAGCAAGTGGTCGACCATCAAAAGACAAAAAGAAGCCAATGACCAGGTAAAAGGGAAAGTCTTTTCCAAATTGGTCAGCTCCATTGCTGTGGCGGTGAAGACCGGGGGTGGGGCAGATCCCGAGGCAAATTACAAGCTTCGCATCGCTATAGATACGGCAAAAGCAGCCAACATGCCCAAGCAAAATATTGAACGCGCTATTCAAAAAGCAAGTTCTGAGGGTGGGGCATTGGAAGAAGTACAATATGAAGGCTTTGGGCCGGCGGGCGTGGGAATATTGGTCGAGGCGGCAACGGATAACAGAAACCGCACCGGCGCTGAAATTAAAAATATTTTTGAAAAAAGGGGAGGCAGTTTTGGAAGTCCAGGGTCAGTTGCTTTTAACTTTGAAAAACAGGGCCTTTTGCTTTTGCAAAAAGGGGAGCAGGTGGAAGAGCAAATGCTTACACTCATGGACTTTGATCTTTTAGATTTAAAAGAAACGGATGACGGAATCGAAGCGTATGTGGCTGCAAACAAACTTTATGATGCCAAAGTTAAGCTCGAAAATGCGGGCTTTATAATCAAGACAACTGAACTAGTGCAGATCCCCAAAACCATGGTGGAGATTCAGGATCCTGCCACTGAGCAAAAAGTGATTAACCTTTTGGAAGCGCTTGAGGACCACGATGACGTCCAAAAAGTGTTTGTTAATGCCAGTTTTTAATTCCAATGCTTACAAAAAGGCAAAAATTTATCGCGTCTTCGATTCTACTTTCTTTAGGGTTTGTGGGTATCCGTTTTTTAGGTACGGATTATCGTTTCTTGGGTATTGGGCTTTTGACGCTTTTATCGGTTTTAAGCTTTGTCTGGTCTTTGGATGGTCTTGGCTTTAATGCCACACTTTTGGTTTTGGTTTTACCAGCATTTTTTACCCTTGGCGTGGGGCTTTTTTGGTTTTTGCTTCCGGCAACCATGTTTGCCCGGATTCCGATTATTATCCTGTATGGTATCG
>CAZSLA010000002.1:0-50886 GCA_964607795.1 uncultured Gammaproteobacteria bacterium | reverse complement strand
GGTTGATTATATCTTTTCAGTTAGACTAATAACTACATTTATTATTTTTGTCGTTCTTCTTTCAGGATCTCCCTTTGTAAGTAAGATTGTTTTTACAATTGATTCACCAACACTTTGGATAATTTCCGCGGTTGCAATATCGACATACCATTTATATGAATTTCAAGTTTATCGGGAGCAAACAAAGAAGGACTTTAAAAAAGCAGCAACAACGTTGGTTTTATCAAACCTACTAAGGTTAGTTGTCACTTTGGTTTTTTATTATTTTAAAGCACTTACCTTAACAAATTTACTGCTCATTTATGCTTTAAGCCCTTTACTGGTATTTTTTTATAGATTCTTTGTAAATCCTTTATCATTTTTTATTCCGCGCAGTTTAGATAGCAGGCTAAAATCATTTGTACCTTTTTCAGGAGCTATGGGAATAAATCGAATCTTAGGAGTAATATCAGGAAGGGTAGATGTTATTATTGTCCTTCACCTTCTTACAAATTATGAAACAGGGATTTATGCCGCAGCCAAACAACTAGCTCTTGGTGTACCTTTAATTATTGGCAGCTTTGCAACTGTTCTTGCTCCACGCTTCGCTACTCTTGAAAAACAAAAACTCATTCCCTATTTTATTAAAACAATACAGCTGTCATTATTTTTTGTAGCAGGATTAGTTTTTGGCATCATCGTTTCACCTTTGGTAATGAATCTGTTTGGTCCCCAATATCAAGAATCAACCCGATTTTTGCAGCTGCTTCTTGCTACATATATACCGTTTATTTTGTCTACACCAGCCGTAAATTTGATTATTTATTCAATGGGAAAGCCGGAATTAATTGCATTTGTTAGTTTGATTCAGTTGTTAATAATAGTATTAGTAAATAGCCTGTTGGTTACAAGCCTTGGTCTTTTAGTTACAGCAGTTGCTATGGGTATTTCAAATAGTGTGCAGCTTTTAGCTGCATATAGTTATGTGATTTATAGAATTAAAAAATGAAAATAGCTGCTCACACCTTGGTAAAAAATGAAGACAGATTTGTGTGGTACAGCGTCATGTCTGTGGCTCCCCATGTTGATAAAGTCTATCTTTGGGATACAGGCAGCACAGATGCAAGCATACAAATCCTGAAAACGCTAAAGGCAAATCTGGGGAACAAAGTAGACCTTCGGTTTTTGAATGAAGTGGATATTTACGGCTTCAAGGGTGTCCGTCAAAAAATGCTTGATGAAACCCGCGAGGATTGGTTTATTATGCTTGATGCTGATGAAATTTGGTGGGATAAATCGATTAAAAAAGTAATCGCTTTTATTAATAAAAGCGGGGACAAATATGAGTCTGTAGTTGTGCCAACCATTAATCTACTTGGAGATATGTACCATTATCAGGAAGAAAAAGCAGGGCTTTACCGTTTGGCGGGAAGGATCGGGCACTATAATTTACGCGCGATTAATCGGTATATTCCTGGACTTAAGTCCGATAAACCGCACGGTATCTGGGGCTGGGCAGACGCGTCGGGAAAAATGATCCAAGATCGGGATCCCCAAAAAATAAAGTTTTTAAATGCAGCCTATTTACATGCTACTTTCTTAAAGCGTTCAAACGCGCCGGAGGGCGATGCAAAGGTCCCCAAAAGAAGACACAAATACAAATACGAATTGGGCTATAAATTCCCTTCTGATTTTTACTATCCGGAAAGTTTTTTTCGCCCAAAACCTGAGACTGTGCAAAGCGTATGGGAGCCCATGGACAGGCGTTTTTATACACGTGCCCTGGTCGAAACTCCGCTTCGAAAATTAAGGCGAAGGTTATTCCCAAGTAAAGTCGGATATTAATTATATGAAGTGTAAACTCTGCGGTGCTAACAAATTTAAAGCTATTTATCAAGTACAAGGTGTGCCAATTGAAAAATGCCAGAAATGTGGCTTGGTGAGAACTAATAAAACAAGCTTTGCCTCGTACGGGGCATATCATCGTGATCCTGATTATCTAAAATATGATAAGGACTTTGAAAATATTTTTGCTAAGCGCTTTGAACTTTTATCAAAGCGCTTTGAAAAGCCGGGCAAGGTCATAGAAATCGGGGCTTCCACAGGTTTACTTCTTTCCATATTCAAGGCACATGGGTGGGAAACTCTCGGTGTTGAGCCCTCGGAAAGCGCAAAAGCTGCCCGTAAAAAGAGCATTAAAATCATTGATCTGCCCTTTGAAAAAGTTGATCTGGGCATGAACAGTTTTGATCTGGCCATTTTAAATCATACTTTGGAGCACATGACTGATCCGCTCTTTGCATTAAAAAAAGTAAATGTGATTTTGAAACCAAAAGGACTGGTTTACATTGACGTACCGAATTTCGGGTCCTTAGCACAAAAAGTGCAAAAAGAGTATTGGAAAGCTCTTTTGCCCCGGGAGCACGTCCATCACTTCAGCAAAGAAACGCTGACTAAAATGCTTCGCAAGGCTAATTTTGACACAGTCTGGTGGGGGAGTTGGTCCGGCATTTTTGATGTGGCAAACCCCATCAAGCGTGAAACAATAAAAATTAAAAGCCGAAACATCCACCTTATTGCGGACATTTTGGATTTGCCGAGTAATATCATAACAACCATTTTCAAATGCGGAACCAATTTGGCAGTGATCGGAAGGAAAAAAGCATGAAGAAATATTGTCATATAATATTGCCTCTTGCAATTCATTTGTTTTTACTAAGTCAATTTCGCTTTACTGCCTGGCCCGAGATGCTAAGTTTTCCTTATTTGTGGACACACGGTTTTGACCTTTATAAGGATATGGTCCATGTTTATCCGCCTTTTTTGACTTATTTTTTGGCTGGGATTTATAAGTTGTTTGGCGGTGGTGTGTTTACACTCAAAATATTTTTCTGGCTTGTGACTGTGTTTAATGACGCAGTCATCTATCAGCTTGTCACAAAACTAACTAAAAGCCATCTCTGGGGCATTTTTGCGCTTGCCATTTACATTCCGCTTCAGTTTGCGCTTGAGGGCAACATGTTGTGGTTTGATACTTTTTTGCTTACCCCCATGCTTCTGAGCGCCCTTTTTATTTTGAGAAAAAACTACTTTGGTGCTTTTTTGTTTTGGTCTATTGCCATTCTTACAAAGCAAACAGCCTTAATCTTTGCACCCGTCTATATTTATTTTCTTTACCAGGCAAAGTCTGATATAGCAAAACTCAGGGGCTCATTTTTAGGGCTTATGCCTGTTTTTGCCTTTGTAATTTGCCTTTTGTTGCGTGGTGATTTAACTTGGTTTTTAAACTGGAATTTTATCTACCCGACTTTTTACTGGAAAAACTACCCAGGCTACTACCAGTTATCAATGCATAGAAACGAGTTTTTGATAGTTGCTTTGTTGTTTTTGCCTAGCCTCTTAAAAATAAAAAGTTTCAAGCAAAACATTATGTTACCGGGCTTTTTAGTTTTGTCGTTTTTGGCTTTTTATCCCAGGTTTTCTTTTTTCCACTTGCAGGTATTTATTGCCTTTAGTGTGATCCAGTGGACATACCTGGCAGCCAAATATCGATTTTTTAGTCTATTTGCTATTGTCTCAACTTTAGCAATTGTATGGCTAAGGACTGCGCAGCTTAAATGGGATTGGCAGGGAAATACCAGGTTTTATGAGCCCGAAACAGCTGGGCAAGCGGCCTTACTTAAAAAGGTGGTTTCAGGTAGTCGGGTATACTACCTGAATTTGCCCTCGCACTATTATATTTTAACAAACTCTTATCCGCCCAAGCCCTGGGTGGATAATTACGGCTGGTACTGGGAGGTGCCTGGATTTCAACAAGCGGTCCTTGACCGCTGGAGCCTGAACCCACCCGAGATCGTCGTTTGGCAAAGCGGCGGCTATGAGCCTCAAGAAGTTACACGTTGGATCAGAAATAACTATAATAGTACTAGCCTGGAGGGTGAAATAAACATATGGCAGAAAAAAGAAAATTAAAGCTTGCATTTTTAAGCTATTACAGCGGCAAGGTTAGCCGCGGAGTTGAGACCTTTGTCCATGAGCTTGCAAATGCTTTAACCATCCTGGGGCACCAGGTTTTGGTTTACCAGTCGGGCAGCGCGTTTTCAGAGGCTTTGTATAAAACAGTGATTATCAAGGACCAAACAGAGCCAAAGGCAGCAAAGTCTTATAAGCCGTTTAATAATTACTATGCTTTGTTGGTTAAGGATTTTACCAAAAGAGCGCTTAATGAGATGGAGCCTGATGTGGACATTGTTTATCCCACCAACGGCCAGTGGCAATCGGTTTTAACCAGGCTTTGGTGTTTGCAAAAACGCAAAAAGATGGTGATCTCAGGCCAATCCGGGCCGGGCAGGGACGACAAAATCAACCTGTTTATTTTTCCCCACAGGTTCATTGCTTTGAGCGACTATCAAAAAAAATGGGCCCGCAAAGTAAACAGGTTAGTGCGGACGGAAAAAATTCCCAACGGCATTGATCTTAAAAAATTTTCGATGCAAGGAAAGCCCTATACTTTGGATCTGCCAAAGCCTGTTATTTTAAACGTGTCTGCTCTGGTTGATTGGAAAAGGCAGGATCTTATTGTAAAAGCTGTCTTTAGGCTGCAGGCGGGATCGCTGGTCTTGGTGGGTAGCGGCGAGGAAAAAAAACACCTTGAGGCACTTTGCCAGAAGCTTATCCCCGGAAGGTATAAAATATTGTCGCTGCCCTACAACCAGATGCCGGCTATTTATCGGGCTTGTGATTTGTTTGCGTTTCCGACTGTCCCCTGGGAATCTTTTGGTATCGTGCTTTTGGAAGCCATGGCCTCCGGCTTGCCAGTAGTTGCCACGGATGATCCCATAAGGCAGGAAATTGTCGGGGATGCCGGGCTGTTTGTTCATCCCGAGGATAGTGATAATTTTGCCTTAGCGTTTAAAAAAGCCTTGGCCAAAGATTGGAAAAATTTGCCCAGAAAACAAGCCGAAAAATATGCTTGGGATAAAATTGCCCAAAAATATGAGGCTTTATTTTTAGGAATAACAAAATGAAAATCAGTGTCATCATCCCCGTTTATAACGAAGCCAAGGTGATCTTGGCGTGTCTCATCTCCATGTCCAAGCAAACTTATCAAGATTTTGAGATGATTGTGGTGGATGATGGCTCCAAAGACCAAAGCAAAGCAAAAATCCTGGTGGCCAAAAAATATTTTACAAAGCAAAAGCTATTACTTGCGAGTCAGGATCATCAGGGCCCGGCAATGGCCCGCAATCTGGGAGCCAATAAGGCCGGCGGCGAGATTTTAGTTTTTGTGGATGCTGACATGACTTTTGACAAACGCTTTTTGCTGGAATTGACCGAGCCGATTATCAATGCCAAAACCAAAGGAACTACCAGCCATGAGGAATTTGTTGCCAATTGGGAAAATGCCTGGGCCAGAATGTGGAATTATAACCATGGTATTGCAGATGACCGTTTGCACAAAAGGATTAAAAAAAAAGATCGGGTTTTTCGGGCTGTTTTAACAAGCGAGTTTAGGCGGGTCAGCGGCTTTGCCAAGGGCGGCTATACCGATGATTATACCTTGGGCAAAAAGCTTGGGTATCAAGCGATGGTAGTCAAAGGTGCCAGGTTTTATCATAAAAATCCAGCCTCGTTCCAAGAGGTCTTTAGCCAAGCTCGTTGGACTGGCAAACGGGAATATAAACTGGGCAAAGTTGGAGCCTGGCTGGTTTTAATTCGCTATAGTCTGCCGTTTACCCTTGGACTTGGCCTGTGGGGGGCAATTCGCTTCCATGAACCAAAGTTTATTCTCTTCAAACTGGTTTATAACACGGCTATGACAATCGGTATTTTGGAATATAATTTTTTTGGCAAGGGAGCAAAATAATGACTTTAATTTTCATTCTGTTTTTGGCAGCTTTTTTGCGCCTCGTGAACATCAATGAGTCTTTCTGGCTGGATGAGGCCACAAGTGGACTGGTGGTGCGCAATTTCGATTTGTCCGGGATTTTGCACCAATTCTTGGCCAATGATTTTCATCCGCCTTTGTATTATTTCGCCTTAAAAATCTGGAGTGAGGCTTTTGGTTATAGTGAGTCGACTTTAAGAAGCCTGTCATTGCTCTTTGCCTTGTTCACCATTTGTCTTGTGTATAAGCTTGGGAATGAGTTATTTAAAAACAAATCCACTGCTTTTTTGGCGGCGTTATTTTTGGCCGTTAATCCGCTCCATGTTTACTATTCAACGGAGGCAAGGATGTACAGCATGCTTAGCTTTATGGTAATTTTGGCATTTTGGTTTTTTAGCAAACTAATTTATACCAAAAAACAAAGCTTATTTTTGTGGCTCGGTTATGGTATTTCTTTACTGCTTGTAGTCATGACTGATTATGTGGGCAGCTTTATTGTGCCGGTTTTTTGGCTTCTTAGTTATTTACGAAAAAAAGATCAAGGCTTTTGGTTCAGGTTTATTTTGGCTCATTTGCCCTTGGCATTGGTGCTTGTTTTATATTGGCCAATATTGGGGGGTCAGTTTGCACATGGCCTGGGTGTAAAAACTCAAACCTCCGCCTGGTGGGCAATTTTAGGCCAACCAAGTTTGAAAAATATTTTTCTTCTCCCTACAAAATTTATGCTGGGAAGGATAAATTATGAAAATAAGTTTGTCTATGCTTTTTGGGTAGCGCTGAGTGCCCTCCTGTGGGCAATACCCATTATGCTCGCGATCAATAAAGACAAAAAAGCAAAAATTTTTGTATTCTGGCTATTAATCCCGATAATAATAGCACTTGCTGTCGGGCTTTTTATTCCTGTGGTCAGCTATTTTCGTTTACTTTTTGTTTTGCCTGCACTAGTATTACTTTTGGCGGCGGGTGTACAAAAACTGCCGACTGATTTCTTTTTTCCCTTTTTGCTGGGCTTTTTATTAATTGCTTTGATGTTTAATTACCGCTATTTTGCATATCCCCATTTTCATCGCGAAGATTGGCGCGAGTTTGCAAATTATGTCCAGTCTCAGGATGCGGAGATTGTGTTTGTGGCCAATTCACAGATGGAAGGCATGTATTATTATAATTCCCAAGCAAGCCTTTCTTATTATCCTGCACTAAAATTTGATAAGGCTAAAATTTTACTTATGCGTTATGTGGTAGATATATTTGACCCTGAAGATAAGGCCAGAAAAAT
Organism: uncultured Gammaproteobacteria bacterium; assembly: GCA_964607795.1. GTDB lineage: Bacteria > Patescibacteriota > Microgenomatia > UBA8517 > UBA8517 > DYGT01. Next base: position 43,744 of record CAZSLA010000002.1, on the reverse strand, counting down.
GGTTGAAGAGCGGGGCTATCAAAAAATTAATGAACATGATTTTAATGGTATAGTTGTCTGGGAATACGCCAATGAAAATAGCAATTGATGTTTCGGCAGTAATCTACGGAACCGGCGTCTCTGTTTATACCAGGCGCTTGGTGCAAAGTTTACTGAAAATTGATGCCAAAAATGACTATATTATTTTTGGCGGGTCTTTGAGAAGAAAAACGGAACTTGAGGATTTTGCCAAAGGCCTTGATGGTAAGTTTGAAACCAAGTTTTCGCTGCTTGCACCATCGCTTGCAGATGTTCTTTCAAACCGGTTGGATATATTGGCGGTGGAAAAACTGGTGGGCAAGGTGGACGTTTACCATAGTAGCGACTGGGCACAGTTTAAGGCACACGCCTTTAAGGTGACGACAGTCCACGATCTGGCGCCAATTTTGTTTCCCAAAGAAACTCACCCCAAAATAGTGGAAGTGCACAATCGTAGGCTTCATAAGGTTTTGCGCGAGGAAGATAGAGTAATTGTTCCCTCCCAAGCCACCCAAAAGGACTTAGTTAAATTTGGCTTGAGTGAAAATAAAATCAGAGTAATTCCTGAGGCCTTGTCACTTGATTTTTCCCATGTTTCCCAAGAGCAGATAGAGCGCGCTAAAAAGAAATTTAAGCTGCACGGCAATTACTCACTGTCAGTAGGCACTGTCAAAAGGAAAAATATTGGCCGTATTATTGCTGCTTTTGAAAAGGCAAGTGGCCGGACAGAACTTGGACAGCATGTGGTAGTGGGTGCCGGGGAAGCTCATGGTGGCCGTGGAGTGCGTTTTACCGGTCACATTTCAGAGTCCGAACTCGTGGCACTTTATATGGGCGCCAGCGTTTTGGTGTATGCTTCGATTTATGAAGGTTTTGGCCTGCCTATTTTGGAAGCTTTTGCCGCGGGTATTCCGGTTGTGACCTCAAATATTTCGAGCATGCCGGAGATTGCTGGAAATGCCGCGGTCCTTGTGGATCCGACAAATATTGATGCTATTTCAAATGGAATAATTGAGGCTATAAATAATAAGCAGCTGCTAGTGGCAAAAGGCAGTAAGCAACTTAAAAAGTTCAGTTGGGAAAAGTCCGCCCGCGAAACTTTAAAGGTATATGAAGAAAGCCAGAAGTAAAATAAGATGATACTTATCGGAATTGATGGCAATGAGGCTAATATAAAAAATAAGGTGGGCGTGAATAAATACGCTTATGAGCTTTTGTGGCATATTTATAAACTGGAGCCCGAGTGGCGAGGTGAATTTGAATTTGAGATTTATCTCAAAGATAAGCCCAAAAAATTACCTCCTGAATCTCTCAGGTGGAAATACCGCATCTTGCCAGGTAGGGATTTGTGGATTATTAAGACACTCATGCCCAATTTATTTTTCGGCAAAAACAAGCCCGATCTTTTTTTCTCACCGAGCCATTACATTCCGCCTTTTGCGCCGATGCCCAGAATGTGTTCTATAATGGATCTTGGTTATCTCAAATTTTCGGAGCAATTTACGCGTTTTGATTATTGGCAGTTAAGGCTTTGGAGTGCTTGGTCTATAATAGTATCAAAATATATCATTGCAATATCTGCAACTACTAAGGAAGATATTGTACGACATTACAAATTTGCTTCAAAAAAAATACACATTACGCTTCTGGGTAACAATAAGTCAGCTTTTATTAATAAAACTGACGCTCAAAATGTGCGACGCGTTATCAATAAATATGGCGTGCAAAAAAAATATTTGCTTTTTATAAGCACTCTCAAGCCAAGCAAAAATGTAGAAGGGCTACTTGTGGCTTGGGCAAAGGTTGAGAAAAATTATCCGGATTGTGATTTGGTGATTGCCGGCAAAAAAGGCTGGTTGTACGAATCGATATTTGAAAAAGCCAAAAGATTGGGAATAACAAAACGCGTGGTATTTACGGACTTTATCCCAGACGAAGACAAGCATGTCTTGATGGTAAATGCTTATGGCTTTATCCTGCCGTCTTTTTGGGAGGGCTTTGGTATAGATGTGGTTAATGCCATGGCGGCTGGTGTACCCGTGATAGTTTCTGATCGCGGCAGTCTCCCTGAAGTTGCGGGTGGAACTGCCCTGGTGGTTAACCCGGATGACACAGATGATATTGCTGAGAAAATTGCCGTGTTATTAAATATGCCAAAAAGCAAGTATAATAAGATGGTAACAGCTGGCAAATCCCGGGCAAAGAAATTTACCTGGGAAGGCACGGCCAGAAAAACCTTGGATATTTTTCGTAAAGCCAAATAAACATGTTGTATTCTGATAATTTAAAAATCAGCAAAAAGGGCTTGGTTTTTACCGATAAACACGGACGGGAATTATCTATGGAGGTGGCTGGCAGAAAAATCCTAACCCGTATCTACAATTGGTGGCTGGATTTTAAGCTTTACTTGATTCACGCGGTTAGCTTGCATATGCCTTTGTGGTTTGTCCGAAAATTCGTCTTTTCCTTGGTAGGTGTTCGAATAGGCAAGGGTTCTACCATCCACATGGGGGCAAAATATTTTGAGCCAAAGGGAGTGAAGATCGGGAAAGATACCATCGTGGGCGCAAACTGTTTTATGGATGGCAGGGCAAACCTAGAAATCGGAAGCCATGTGGATATAGCAAGCGATGTGATGCTTTATAATTCCGAACATGATCTGAATAATCCCGATTTCAAGGCATTATATGGAAAAGTGAGTATTGGCGATTATGTTTTTATTGGCCCACGAGCCATAATTTTGCCCGGGGTGACAATAGGCAAGGGCGCGGTGGTTGCTGCCGGAGCAGTAGTAACCAAAGATGTGACCGATTATGCGATTGTCGGCGGTGTACCCGCAAAGGTAATCGGCGAAAGAACCAACAAGGATCTAAACTATCGGTTAGGCAGGGCACGGTTGTTCCAGTAATTTATGAAAAAAATCCGCCTCCTCGTTGTTGCTGTATTCTTTTTATTTGGCATCCGCTACATGCTTTACCCGACGCCGCCGTTTTTGGCACCCACACCTGATGCCTTCATTAGCTATGAGCCGGCCGACATTGAAACGCCCCTTAGACGGGGCTATTATACGGATTATACCCGCGAGCAAGTGATGCTTCATTACTACGGACAGGTTAATTGGCTGCCAACCCTAAGGCTTAATTATCCGCCCGAAGAAGCACAAACCCTTATCCGCGACCAGGCGCGAAGTTCTTACCTGGAAGAATTGGTTCACCCAATGCGTGAATCTTGGTTTATAAACGGCTTTGTGCCGCAAGCGCAAAACGATGAAATCTGGCGCGAAGGTAAGAAATACGAGCAGAAAATAATTATCCGTTATGTGCCGAGCTACCGGCTTAACCGAATTATTGTTTTCGCTTTAATCACACTTTCCCTGTGGCTGGTACTTAAGCAATTAAGCCTTGTAATTGATGAATTTAAAGTAATTCCTTGGAGAAAAATTTTAAAAAAGTTTCGATGAGTAAAAATATTTTAAAATATATGGCAGCTTTTTGTTTGATTGTGCTTCTTCTGGTGCCAAAGTTTCCCTTTTTTTCCATACCGGGAAGCCAAGTGTCCATCCGCTTTGAAGATCTGGTTTTGTTTTTAACCTATCTGGTTTTGTTGACCGTCGTTGCCCGTGACATAAGGCCGTTTCTTATCAGCAGGATTAACCAGTCGGTATTTATTTATTTTTTTGTCGGATTTGTTAGTTTACTTTCAGCTATTTTGGTGACGAAGACTGTAGTTCCGGCCATCGGCCTGTTACATTTTCTGCGCCGTATTGAGTATATGGGTATGTTTTTTGTGGGGCTCTTTGTTATTAAAGGCTCAAAGGATTTGGCCTTTTTTATTAAATTATTTTTTCTTTGTTTGCTTTACATCTTTGTTGTCGGCGTGGGCCAAAGATATTTAAATTGGCCGATTATAACCACGCAAAATTACGAATATTCAAAGGGCATTGCACTTTATTGGGTGCCGGGAGCGCACATTCCCTCCACTTTTGCAGGCCATTATGACCTGGCGAGTTTTCTTGTAACCATCATGCCGATGCTTGCTGGTTTAATCTTCGGCACAAAGAGAGCCTTGAAAGAGCTGGGCATAAAAAAACTATTTGCTTTTAGACTCATATTTTTGGGCCTATTCATTGCAGGGCTGTGGCTTTTGATCAATGCAGCTCAGAGAATATCGATTGTGTCCTATGGTCTGGGAGTGAGTGCTATTTTGGTCCTCCTTCGTAAATACAAATACTTGTTTTTGGTGCTGGCTGCCAGCTTAATTTTTATTTCCCTGTCCTCAAAGCTTATGGATAGGTATCTGCAGCTGATTGAGGTGGCAAGTAAAAAAATTACTGAAGTACCGGTTGTAAGCATTTATGCCCAGGACTCTGAAAGTCAAAGGATCAACACCCAGACTCCCACGCCCCAGCCCGCTCAGGTCGTGGAGGACAGATCATCTTCGATCCGCTTTAATGTTGAATGGCCGCGGGCCATCCGCGCCCTGAAGAAAAACCCGCTTGTGGGCACCGGCTATTCTTCGATTACCCTGGCCACAGACAATGATTTTTTGCGCATGCTTGGGGAGACCGGAATTTTGGGATTTTTAGCTTTGTGTTTTGTTTTACTGGAAATTATTTTTCAAGGGCTTAAAAATTTTCCCTTGCATAAAAAGGGTCTTATGGAAATTTATGTCTTGGCGTATCTAGCCGCAATACCTGGCATATTTTTGCTGATGCTTTTTATTGACATTCTTGAGGCTTCAAAATATGCCACTTGCTTTTGGTTTTTGTCCGGCATGTTTGTTGCGGTAACGCATCTTTTAGAAAACAAAAAATAATGCAAAAACAATTGTTTGAAAAAGCAAAGTCTGTTATAAATGCTGATATTGTCAAATACGGACTGTTTTCTGGAATTTTGGTTTTGGCCCTTGTTTTCCGGCTATATAAAATCAACATTCCGCTTACAGATTGGCACTCATGGCGCCAGGCAGATACCGCCTCGGTCACAAAAATATACAAAGAAGAAGGCCTGGATTTGCTTCGCCCGCGCTATCATGATATTTCCAGAATACAAACCGGCTATTTTAACCCTCAAGGCTATCGCTTTGTGGAGTTTCCCTTGTATAACGTGCTTCATCTGGGCATGGATTATATTTATCCGGGTAGTTTTGAAGCCGCGGGCAGGCTGGTGTCTGTGTTTATAGGGATACTCTTGATCCTGGTTATGTATTTATTTGGCCAAAAGCTCTGGGGATTTTGGGGTGGCTTTTGGACAGCATTTTTTGTGACTTTTAACCCTTATACTATTTATTACACGCGCGTAATTTTGCCCGATCCTTTGGCAGTCACTTTAGGGGTTTCGTCTGTTTGGCTATTTTACTTGTATTTTCTGAGCAGCAAAAAATGGCAATTGTTTGTAAGTGCGCTCCTCATGGCTTTGGCGCTTCTTGCCAAGCCCTTTGGCATTTTTTATTTTCTTCCCATTTTATACTTAGCTTATAAAAAATTCGGTATGCGAAAACTTTTAACAAACATACCGCTTTTGTTGGCGCTTGATATTTCCTTAATTCCCGTATTTTTATGGCGGGCGTGGATGAGTCAGGGTGAGTATTTAGTGGGCATCCCGCACACCACAAGTTGGGCATTTAACGGGGATGGCATCCGCTTTCGGCCTGCTTTTTGGCGCTGGATATTCGGAGAAAGGCTGGGGCGATTGATGCTGGGAATGTGGGGCCTTTTTCCGTTTTTGGCAGGAGTTATCAGCCAGAAAACAAAAAAAGAAAACAAAGAAGGCTATGGGTTAATTTTAACTTTTTTATTAGCGGTCATACTATATGTTTTAATTGTTGCCACAGCCAATGTAAAACACGATTATTATCAGCTGTATCTAATCCCGCCCGTGGCACTTTTATTTGCACGCGGTATAACATCACTTTGGTCTATTAAACTGGTAAATAAACCAATGTTTTGTGCTGTAATTTTATTTATCTTAACTATGATGAACGGGATAGGTTTTTATCAAACAAAAGATTATTATGCAATTAATGATTATGCCATAATTACGGCAGGAAAAAGAGCCAATGAGATACTGCCTAAAGACGCTTTCGTGATCGCTCCATATAACGGAAGTACTGCTTTCTTATATCAAACTGGTAGACGCGGATGGCCGGTTGTGGATGAAGGTATAGAAAGCATGATAGACAAAGGTGCTCAGTATTTTGTGTCTTCTGATAAGTCCAGTTTAGACACGCTAAACTTTAAAAATATCTACGAAGTTGTGGAAGAAGGAGATGACTATGTAATAATAGACTTAAGTCAAAAAAGAAGCCTATGAAAATTTTACTAATCGTTCCGTTTTTACCCAATACGCAGACATCTGGCGGGCAGACCCGCTGGTATAATATAATTAAGTACTTATCACAAAGCCATGAAATAACCCTTTTGTCCTTAATCAAAGACGACGCTGAAAAAAAATATCTTCCCGAGCTTGAGAAATATTGCAAAAAAGTTAAGGTCTTTAAACGGCCAAAGTCCCCCTGGACTATCCGTAATCTGTTGTTTACCGCCCTGACCCCTTATCCGCTTTTGGTGGTACGCAATTTTTCTTTTGCTGAAAAAGTGGCTATTAAAAAGGAGCTCGAAAATGGAGACTATGATTTGATTCACGCAGAAACATTCTATGTCATGCCTCACATTCCGACGACATCCTTACCTTCGGTAATGGTGGAACAAACTATCGAATACCAGGTATATAAACATTTCGTCGATAATGAAATTCATCCGTTTTTACGGCCGCTTTTAATGATTGATATTTTAAAACTTCGTTTTTGGGAGCTTCATTTTTGGAAAAAAGCTGATCAGTTGGTGGCTGTGTCAGATGAAGACAGTAAAATTATGGAAAAGCTGGTAGGTATTCGTGCGGATGTGATCCCCAACGGCGTGGATGCGGATTATTACGCTGCCAAAAAAGTAAAGAAAAAAAGCCCGCCACGAGTGATGTATGGCGTAACGAACTTTGAGTGGCTGCAAAATGTAGAGGCGGTGGATGTGCTTTTAAAAGAAGTCTGGCCTCATATCCATACCAAAGTGCCGGATGCTAAGCTTTGGCTTGTGGGCAGGATGATCCCCGAGCGCTTTGTTGAGTTAGCTTACGGACGCAGTGACATAGAAATAACCGAGTCAATCGAAGATGCTCGTGATGCGTATGGTTCTGCCAGTTTGATGGTTACGCCTATCAGAAGCTCTGGTGGCACCAGGCTGAAGGTTCTGGAGGCCATGGCTGCAGGGCTTCCCATAGTTTCTACCACAAACGGTATTGCTGGGCTTGGTTTAAAGCCGGGTGTGCACGCACTGGTTAGTGATTCAGGCAAAGGCATGGCCAATTTGGCAATCAATCTTTTGCAAGATCACAAGCTCAGGAAAAAAATAGGCAAAGCCGGCAAGAGCTTCGTCAAGGAAAATTATGATTGGAAAGAAGTCGTGAAGCTACATGATGAAATATACAAAAAAGTCCTGAAAAAATGAAAACAGCCCAGTTAGCAATCATAATTTTAAATTTCAACACCAAAGACTTACTTTTTAATTGCTTAAAGTCATTGAGTGAAGTAGGCGATAAAATCAGTTTTGAAATTGTTGTTGTGGATAACGGGTCTTCTGATGGATCCTCTGAGATGGTCAGAAAATTTTTTCCCCAAGTGACATGTCTTGAAAATAAAGAAAACTTGGGCTTTGCCAAGGGCAATAATATCGCCCGAAAATATATAAAGCACAAATTCGTCCTCTTTTTAAATACCGACACCATTGTTATAAGCGGCGTCCTGGATAGTTGTGTTTCATATATGAAACAAGATGACGCAATCGGGGCCCTTACTTGCAAGCTGGTGATGGCAAATGGAGAACTGGACAAAGACGCAAGGCGCTCCTTCCCAACTCCCTGGGTGTCGTTAACCCATTTTTCTGGGCTCGACAGGTTGTTTCCCGCGTCAGAGCTTTTTGCAAGGTATTGGTATGGCTATGTTTCTCCGGACAAAATCCACGAGGTAGACGTTTTGCAGGGCGCCTTTTTTCTAACCAGGAAAAAGGTTTTGGATGAGGTCGGCTGGTTTAGCGAGGATTATTTTTTGGATGGAGAAGACATTGACCTTAGCTGGAAAATTAAACAAAAAGGCTATAAATTGGTTTATTATCCAAAGGTGTCAATTACTCATTTAAAGGGTTTTACCAAGGGTAAAAATAAACAGAATCTTAAAGGCAACAAACAAGAAAGGCTAAAGTATGTGCTTGCAGGCGTCAATTCCATGGAGATTTTTTATAAAAAATATCTGTCAAAAAATTATAACACTATTGTTAATCTGTTTGTTTACCTGGGAATAAAACTATTACGGACACTTCGATATATAAAAGTGAAGTTTAATTATTTATTTCGATGAATATTTTAATTGATGCAAGATTATATGGACTGGAGCACGCGGGCATCGGGCGCTATGTAACCAATTTGGTAAAATACATTCCGAAGGTCGATAAAAAAAATAAATATTTGCTTCTTCTTCGCAAAAAATATTTTAAAAGCAGGGACATCCCTGGTAATTACAAGCAGATCTTAGTTGATTTTAAACATTACAGCTTAAAAGAACAGATCTTGTTGCCGTCTACCATCAATAAACATAATATCGATTTTATTCATTTTCCTCACTTTAATGTGCCAATCAGTGCAAATATTCCTTTTGTGGTGACTATCCATGACCTTTTGATGCACAAGCAAAAAGGCCTGGACGCAACAACCTTAAACCCCTTGTTTTATCAAATTAAGCGGCTTGGCTATTACAAAGTTTTTAAACATGCGGTCCTAAAAAGCAGAAAAATAATTGTACCCAGTAATTTTGTCAAAAACGAACTATCCCAAGTATATGATGTAAATAAGGAAAAAATTTTTGTTACCTATGAGGGCCTTGATGAAAATATCAAAAAGCAAAGGCCACAAGTAGTTAAAAACATTATGCGTAAATACAAAATTAAAAGCCCGTACTTTATCTATGCCGGTAGCGCATATCCACACAAGAACTTAAACCGCGCCATAGAAGCCAACGTTTCTCTTAATACCCGTTTGGGCGGAAAACAAAAAATATCGCTGGTCTTGGTGACGCCCAGAGAAGTATTTGTAACTAGGCTTAGTAAGCTGGTACATGACCTAAATGCACAAGATTATGTTAAGCTTTTGGGTTTTGTGAATGATGCCGAGCTTTCGGCTCTTTACCAGAGTTCTATCGGCTTTTTATATCCTTCTTTATCCGAAGGCTTTGGGCTGCCCGGGCTCGAGGCTATGTCCGTGGGCTCCATGGCCTTGGTTTCCGACATTCCCATTTTTAAGGAAATATATAATGATTCGGCTTATTATTTTAATCCCTTTGATTTTACTTCGATTGAAAAAGCCATGCTCGATGTTTATTGCATGAAAAATGGAAAAAGGCTTGATTTTGCTAAAAAGGCAAAGGTGCTTTTGGCAAAATATAGTTGGAAAAAAATGGCGGAAGATTCAATAAAAATATATGAAGAAGCTGCTTAAAAAAAATATTAACCTCATTATTTTTATTCTATCCTTATTTGTCACAGTCGTCCTGTATTTAGTTTTTATAACTTCCCCCCACTATAATACGTTTCTTGTTTGGGCTAAGCAAAACGTGTTTCTTTTGTTTTCGATAATCGTGCTTATTAAAATCATAGGCATTATCTGGCCACCGATTCCAGGAGGTTTTTTGTCCTGGGGATCTATCCCCTTTATGGGCTGGCAACTGGCATATTTATCTGACTTAATCGGAAATATCATAGGTTCTATTGTTACATACTACATTGGCAGAAAATATGGCTTTAAAATCCTGAAAAAATTATTTGACGAAAGTTTAGTGAAAAAAATAAAAAGCCTAAAGTTTAAAAAAGAACGAGGTTTTGAAATGGTTTTTTTGTATCGAGTGCTTGGAACAGTAGTACTTTCAGAAGTAATTACTTATGGAGCCGGAATCTTGAAAATGCCCTTTTTGCCGTTTCTATTGGCAAGTATCACGGCACATCTTGTTTACAATTTACCCGCCTACTTTTTGTTTAATGCTGCTATTTACAGCGCCAATCCGATACTCGTACTTGGTTCGCTAGTGGCCTTAATAATATTAATTTACAAAACAAAAGGCAGGTATTTTGAATAGTGAAAACAGCTATTGTTTATGACAGAGTAAACAAGTGGGGCGGGGCAGAACGTGTTTTGCTAACGCTTCATAAAATATTTCCCGAGGCGGTTTTGTACACTTCGGTGTATAGTCCAAGGACAGCTTCCTGGGCAAAAGTATTTCACGAAACTAAAACATCCTTTTTGCAAAAAATAAAATTTTTGAGAAACAAACACGAGGCTTTGGCTCTGGCAATGCCTTTGGTTTTTGAGGCTTTTGATTTTTCCGAGTACGATTTGGTGATAAGCGTCACCAGTGAAGCTGCCAAGGGAATTATTACCAAGCCAAACACTAAGCACATCTGTTACTGTCTTACACCCACCAGATACTTATGGAGCGGTTACAGTGATTATTTTTCTACTTCATTTAATAAAACTGTATCAAAGCCATTCATCAGATATTTACGCAACTGGGATTTGATTGCCTCAAATAGGCCGGATAAATATCTTGCCATTTCATGCGAGGTACAAAAGAGAATTAAAAAGTATTATCATCTTGATTCCGTGGTTATACACCCCCCCTTAAAGGGCAATCGAAAAATTAAAAAAGTGAATTTGCCCTTTGATAATTATTATCTGGTGGTTTCCAGATTAGTTTCATATAAAAAAGTGAATATCGCTGTTGATTCATTTAATAAAAGCGGGAGAAATTTAATAATAGTTGGTGTAGGCCATGAGCAAAAAAAATTACAAAAACTCGCGAAGCATAATATTTATTTTTATGGTTTTGCCGCTGAGCGCGAGCTAAACTATCTGTATAAAAATGCAAAGGCTCTGATCATGCCGCAGCATGAGGATTTTGGCCTGGTTGGCATTGAAGCCCAAAGCATGGGTATACCCGTGATTGCATTTAAAAAAGGTGGCAGTCTTGATACAATAGAAAATACGAAAACCGGCATTTTTTTTGAAAAACAAACAAGCAACAGCTTAAATCAGGCTATTGACAGGTTTGAAAAAATGCAGTTTGATAGCAATTACATAGCAAAAAGTGTAAAAAAATTTTCCTTTGAGAATTTTAAAGAAAAATTATTATCTGAAATAAATGAACGGTGAAGCATATAAAGAGCATCTTTACGCCTTAATACTTGCAGGCGGTGGTGGCACGCGTCTGTGGCCAAAATCCACCAATAAGACGCCGAAGCAATTTTTGAAGATGTTTGAAAGTAGAACACTTATGCAAATAACGTATGAACGTTTTCGCAAGACGCTCCCCAGAGAAAGAATATTTTGTGTGACTGTATCTGATACTTACAAAAATGAAATATTAAAAGAGATTCCCGGATTTTTGTCAAAAAATATTTTAGTCGAACCTGCTAGGCGCGAAACCGGCCCGGCTCATGGACTAGGTGCGGCTTATATTCACAAAAAAGACCCGGATGCAGTTATCGTAACTGAGGCTGCAGACCGCCTTGTGCGGCCGGTTCCAACATACTTAAAAACATTAAAGGCGGCCGCCAAAGTGGCTTATGAAGATGGGGTGCTAATTGCCATCGGTGTGGAGGCCAGATACCCGCACACGGGCTTGGGGCACATTAAACGGGGCAAAAAGGTCAAAGAAGAAAATGGCATTAATTTTTACAGGCTTGAGAAATTTGTTGAAAAACCACCCTTGAATCTTGCCAAAAAGTATACGGCCTCACGTGATTATTATTGGAATGCCGGGCAGTTTGTCTGGCGTGCAGATAGCCTTCTTGCTTCTCTTACCAAGCATGCGCCGGATGTTAAATGCCACCTAGATGATATAGTCCTAGCATTGGGTACGAAAGACGAGGTAAGGCAAATAAGAGCTTCGTACGAGAAAATGCCAAAAATAGCTATTGATTATGCCGTTGCCGAAAAAGAGAAAAATATGATGGTTTGTGTTGCCGATTTTTTCTGGACTGATATCGGGGACTGGAAGGAGGTTTGGGAGAATTCGAAAAAAGACCATATGGGCAATGTAATAATTGATGGTGGCGAGCCGGGAGGACATATTATTAATTTGGACACTTCAGAGGCGCTCATTCACACAGACGGCAGACTGATCGCAGTTATTGATGTAGATAATGTCGTGGTGGTTGACACAAAAGAAGCCCTTTTGGTGTGTAGTAAAAGTAAGGCACAAAATGTCAAACAAATAGTGGCCAGATTAAAAGAATTAAAAAAAGAGGAATATCTCTAACCAAGTATGTGGTATTTTGTTATCAAAAGAAGCATAGATATTGTTGGCTCGATAATTCTTCTAATTGTTTTTTCTCCCGTGATTTTAATTTCTGCAATTGTCATTAAGCTTACCTCCCAGGGTCCAATTTTTGCCGATACTCCGCCGCGCGTGGGGCAAAATGGCAAACCTTTTTGCGCTTATAAATTCCGCTCGATGATCGTAAATGCGTATGAACTTCTAAAAACCAATCCTAAATTTAGAAAGGCCTTGAAGGAACAGCAAGAAGCCGGCAACTACAAAATCAAAGATGACCCCAGAATTACCAAAGTGGGCAAGGTCCTAAGGCGCCACTCTATCGATGAAGTGCCGCAATTGGTAAATGTTTTAAGGGGCGAAATGAGCATTGTGGGTCCCAGGCCGTATTACGCCGAAGAGCTCGAGCTGCAGCAAAAAAAATTTCCTGGCACGAAAAAATACGTTAAACAAATGCTCAAAGTCAAGCCCGGAATAACCGGCTACTGGCAAGTGACCGGCAGAAGCGAGGTAAATTTTGATCAAAGGATCAAAATGGATGCTTATTATGCTCAAAAGAAATCGCTTTTTTTGGACTTTTTAATTCTGCTTAAAACTCCAATTGTTATGCTATCCGGCAAGGGCGCCTTGTAATTTTATATAATTTATAAAGACAAGTTTATCAATTTATAGTAGTATGAAGGGATGAATGACACTTTTGATATGAAACAAATCAAACCTCGCTCAATTTTGGACCCTGAAGGGCTTGAGATGCGAAAAATTAAGCCGGATACCCAGGCTGAGGACTGTGATATTGAGCCCGAGGAGAAAATTCAAGGGGTACCTGTGGGCAAAAAAAAAGGCTTTAGTTTCAATGGTTTAAGGCGGAGAAAAAAAATGGTTTTTGTGACTTTGGGAGTGCTTCTTTTTCTTACCTTGCTTTTTGGGGTTTTGGTCCTTTGGCCCGCGTGGGGCATGTATAAAAGCGGCACCAGGCTCTATACCCAGGCACAGGTTCTCCAAGCATCTGTTGCGGCCCAGAATATAAACATCGTGGAGAGCGAAGTCACCAAACTGGAAAACGAGCTAATGGGCTTTGAAAAGGCTTTTAAGCGTACGGCCTATCTGAAATACATCCCCGTGCTTCGCACTTATTGGCACGATGGCGAAGCCGCAATTGCTGCCGGCAAATATGGCCTGGACACGGCCCAGCTTTCAATTGAAACTATTAAGCCATATGCGGATGTGATCGGCTTTGCGGGAGGGGCGGAGGCTAAAAGCGGTGAGGAAACAGCCAATGATAGGATTGATTTTATTGTCAAAACCATTGAGGGTGTACTCCCGAAGATGGATGAAATATCCCAAAATGCTGCCAAAACCCAGGCCGAAATTAGCAAAATTGACCCAAAGCGCTACCCCAAAACTTTCCGCGGAAGAGAAGTGCGCAGTAAGCTTAAAAACGCGATTTCTCTGGCCGAGGAAATGGCCGGCATCATAGCGCAAAGTAAACCATTGATGGAGGCGGCCCCATACCTTTTGGGCATAAATGAGGAACGCACCTATTTAGTGCTGTTTCAAAACGACAAAGAGCTACGGCCGACCGGGGGCTTCATCACAGCCTACTCAATTATGACCGTCAACGACGGCAAGTTTAATCAAGTCTCCTCAAGTGATATTTATAACTTGGATGATAATTACACACCGCGAGTGGATGCGCCCAAGCCAATTGTCGATTATCTGAAGGGAGCATATCTTATAAATGATAATTACAGGCTGCGAGACATGAACTGGAACCCGGACTTTCGGGCCAGCATGGAGCTTTTCTTGGAGGAAGCTAGGCGCGCCGGTATAGATGATATTGATGGCGTTGTAGCGGTTGATACGCATGTGGTGGTGAATATACTAAATGTCATCGGCCCCATAGGTGTTCCCGGTTTTGGCAATTTCAGCACAGAGATTGACGAGCGCTGCAATTGTCCGCAGGTGATCTATGAGCTTGAAAGTTTTGCCGATGTTGAAGGTCCGATTGTCTGGAGCGAAAACGAGCCGGACAAGATCATCTATGCCCCGGATAATTATGAAAACCGAAAGAAAATTGTGGGGCCCCTCATGAACTCAATTATCAGTAATGCCCTGGGACAGGAGAAAGAAAAATTGCCTGACTTGTTTATGGCTGGTTTAAGGTCTGTTAATGAAAAACATGTTTTGGTGTATGTTTTTGATGACAAGGCACAAGCCGGCGTGGAGTCCTTTGATTTGGCCGGCAAAATAAAAAATAGCGAGTGTGATTACTTGCATATCAATGACGCCAATTTGGGCGGCCGCAAGTCCAACTTGTATGTGACCGAGGAAGTTGCCCAGGATATTGAAATAGCCGAGGATGGCTCAGTAAGTAAAACCCTGACTATAACATACAAAAATCCCCAGGATTATGATGGTTGGCTCAACTCGGTGCTGCCCAACTGGACTAGGATTTACATTCCCGAAGGTTCGGAAATTTTGGGGGTGGAGGGCTTTGAAGACCCGGGGGAAACTTATGTTGAGCATGAAAAAACGGTTATCTCTGGAGGCTTTGAGCTTCGGCCTCAAGGCGTCAAAAAAATAATCGTGAGCTACAAACTGCCGTTTAAGCTGACTGATGAATACAAGCTTTTGATCCAAAAGCAGCCCGGCAAAGACAAGCCTTTGTACACGATAAATATAGGCGGCTCCACAGAGGAGTTTTTCCTTGCAACTGACTCGGATTTTAGGTTTGATTTGTGATATGTGGCAAATTAAATCGCAAGGCCTGGTCCTCAAGCGCAGCAATTATTCCGAAACAGACAAAATTATCACTCTTCTTACAAAACACAAAGGTAAAATGACCTTTATTGCCAAAGGCGTGCGCCGCATGAAAAGTAAAAAGCGTGGGCATCTGGAAATATTTAATTTAATCGATTTTTCCGCTCAGCTAAGGGGCGGAAGCTTGGGCTACTTGACCGAAGTAAAAACCATCCGTGGCTTCCCAAAACTTAGGCAAGATCTAAAAAAAATGACCCTCGCGTATTATTTTATGGAAGTTGTTGGGCGGGTCAGCCCGCCTGAGGAAGCCAACGAGCATCTTTTTGGGCTGGTGGGTACATATCTCTCGAGGCTGGAAAAGACAGATAAGCTCAAAAATCTAAGAGCAAATTTTATCAACGAGCTTTTGGTTCTTCTAGGATTCTGGCCAAAAGACAAGCCCATGTTGGACCCTGACTATGAGCTTTCCGAGGTCCTCGAGCGCAAGCTAAATTCCGTACGGGTAGGGAAAAAGTTGTTGAATTAATTATATTTAGCTTGAGAAAAGGCAAATGACAAAGCTTTTTAATTCAAAGAAAATTGTCGTATAATCAAATATATGGATTTGATGGAAAAAGTGGTCAGTTTGGCTAAAAGACGCGGCTTTGTCTATCCCGGGTCGGAGATTTATGGCGGGCTGGCCAACACTTATGACTACGGTCCCATGGGAGTGGAACTAATGCGCAACATCAAAAATGCCTGGTGGAATTTTTTTGTTACCAAGCGCCCCGACATGTTCGGCCTGGATACAAGCGTCCTTATGAACCCCGCTATTTGGGAGGCGTCGGGTCATGTAGCAAACTTTGCCGATGTTTTGATTGATTGCAAAAATTGCCAATTCAGAACACGCGCGGATCATTTGATTGAAGATTATTTTGCCAGCAAAGGAAAAGATCTAAAAGTCGAGGGCTTATGTACGCGTGATCTAGAGGAAAAAATTGAGAAAAATAAAATTCCTTGCCCCAAGTGCGGCAAATTTAACTGGACCAAGCCTAGAAAATTCAACAACTTGTTTGAAACCCACATCGGCATCCTTGCCGGCGAAAAGTCCTTGACTTATTTGCGCGGCGAAATTGCCCAGGGCATGTTTGTCAATTTCAAAAACGTTCTTGATACTCTTGCTCCTAAATTGCCTTTTGGCCTGGCTCAAAGCGGCGTGGCTTTTAGAAACGAAATTACCCCGGGTAAATTTATCCACAGAACCTTACAGTTTAATTTGGCTGAGTTTGAGTATTTTTTTAATCCCGAGGTAAGCAATTGGCAGGAGCTTTACCAAATGTGGGAAAAAACCATGTGGGCGTGGAGCACCGAGGTCCTGGGTTTGCGGCCAGAGAATCTGCGCTGGCGCACGCACACAGACGAGGAGCGCTCGCATTATTCAAGCTTAACCAAAGATATTGAATATAATTTTCCTTTTGGATTTAAAGAACTTTATGGCTTGGCATACCGCGGGGATTATGATCTGAGAAATCACATAGAAAAGTCTGGGGTGGACCTGCGCTATACCGACCCTACGGACGGAAAAAAGTTTATTCCCCACGTTATTGAGCCTACTTTTGGCATGGACAGAAGTATGCTTGCAGTTTTACTGGACGGATATCATGAGGGGGATGGTAGAGTGACCTTGCAAATCAAGCCCGCGCTTGCGCCTTATTTCCTGGCCGTATTTCCGCTTTTGGCCAATAAGCCCAAGCTTGTGGTCATGGCGCAAAGTGTGTTTGATATACTTCGTACCCGCTACACCACTGCCTGGGATAGCCGTGGCAATATTGGCAAGCGTTATGCTTCGCAGGACGAAATCGGCACGCCCTACTCCGTAACCATTGATTTTGACACGCTTGTGGACGACAGTGTTACCATCCGCGAACGTGACAGCAAGGTCCAAACGCGGGTCGCTATTGACAAAATCTTTGATTATCTGAAGAATAAAGAAAGTTAAATGAAAAAATATTTACCACTTGGTTTGTTTGTTTTAGGGGCATTTATTCTGGTTGGTGGGTTTTTCCTCCTGCGGGGCAAAAACGACGACAGCGCCCCGGGGGACGAAGAGTCTGTTGTCGAAATTCCCTTTGACCAAAGGCCGGTGGTGAGCTTGACCCCTACTGAAGACGGCCATTATTTGATTATGAAAATGACTGATCTGGGGCTTGAAGCCGCAACACTGGACTACGAGATTTTATATGACACGGCAGACGGCATTACTCAAGGTGTTCCCGGCACAAGCGAACTTAACAGTGCGGAAGTCGAACGCGATATTCTTTTGGGCTCGGAATCCTCCGGAAAATTCCGCTACGATGAAGGCGTTAGTGAGGGGACAATCACGCTTCGCTTCCGAAATAGCAAGGGCAAGCTCGTGGGCAAGCTTTCTACCCAGTGGCATTTGCAAACCGACACTGACAAACTCACAAGT
Source organism: uncultured Gammaproteobacteria bacterium (assembly GCA_964607795.1). GTDB lineage: Bacteria > Patescibacteriota > Microgenomatia > UBA8517 > UBA8517 > DYGT01. The sequence continues at coordinate 26,148 of CAZSLA010000002.1, read as the reverse complement.
AATGATGGCAAGTTTAGCTTTGAGCTTGGTGAGGAGTCCGACGCTTGGTTTATTACTATGAGTACCTTTGGCACGCCCCAAGGCTTGCTTGGCGAGCCGGCGCATGGGCCTTACGGCGTTTTTAGCTCGGATACAAGCATCACAGGTGTGCCCCAGATGTCGGGTACCATCAAACACTTTGATGGCGAATGGCAAATTGTGGACGGGGAAACTTCTACAGGCATCTTTGTAGGTGAGTAAGTGCCTCTTTAGCTTCAGCTAAGTCTTTTTAATTTTTAGGATTTTCCTTCCTTTTTTAGTCTTGACATGGCCGTGAAAATAGATCAAAATGGTGTTATCTGGTGAAAAATGGTGAATAATGGTAATTGGCAACTTTGCATCCAAACTAACAGAAAACAGGCGGATTGCTATTCCCAAAGCCTTTCGCCGCGAAATAGGAGACAAATTTATTGTCGCTCGTTGGTATGAGAACTGTCTGGTACTTATAGGTCAGGATAAATGGAATGAGCTTGTGAGTAGACTAACGGGGAAAAGTAGCATCCTGACCGCGCCAGTTCGGGATACGGACCGGTTTATTTTGGGCTCGGCTTATGAGCTGGAAACGGATGCACAAGGGCGCATGCTTTTGCCTGAAAGTCTGGTGGAGTTTGCGGGGCTCACCCACGAGGTGGTGTTTATAGGGCTCGGGGACAGAATAGAAATATGGGATAAGGGAGCCTGGCAAAAACGCGAAGCCTACGTAGCTCAAAATGCGGCCCAAATGCTGGAGAAAATAGCAAGTGAACAAAGATCTGACTAGTAGCCATCTGCCAGTGCTTGTGAGCGAGGTTTTGGAGGCATTGCACATTACACCTGAAGCTAAAATTATTGACGCCACTTTGGGCGCCGGCGGCCACACTCTGGAGTTTTTGCGCCAAGGAGCGACGGTACTTGCTTTGGAAACGGATCCAAAAATGTATGCTTTAGCCCAAGAAAGACTTAAACAAGAAAGTCCCAGCTTTGGCACAGAAAGTATTCTGGTGCACGCTAATTTTGTAGACATAAAAAAAATTGCCCAAGAGCATAGCTTTTCGCCGGTCAAGGGAATTCTTTTTGATTTAGGTATTTCCAGTTATCACTTGGATCAGGACTTGCGGGGTTTTTCTTTCAAAGACCCGGATGCGCCTTTGGACATGCGCTTGGATCAGAGCAGGCAGGAAGTCAAAGCAGCAGATCTTCTGAATATCTTAAGATTTGAGCAGCTTGTGGACATGTTCTTGATTAGCATGCCCTATAAAAGTGCCAAAATCCTGGCCGAAAAAGTAATCAGCCAAAGGCAGGAGCAAAAATTTTTCCGGGTGGGGGACCTGCTTACGCTTTTTGGTAAAGGGAGGCCGGGCAAGATTCATCCGGCCACCAGAGCCATGATGGCTCTGCGTATAATCGTCAATTGCGAGCTTGAGAATTTAACTCTTGCTTTGGAGCGGGCATATGAGCTTTTAATGCCCAAGGGAAAGCTTGCGGTTATAAGTTTTCATTCAGGTGAAGACAGGGTTGTTAAAAATAAGTTTAAGTCCTGGAAAAAGCTTGGTTGGGGGCGTACTCAAGGCCCGATCAAACCCGGTTTGGATGAGCGCACGGCTAATCCGCGCGCCAGAAGCGCAAGCCTGCGCATCTTTGAAAAGGAGTTTAGCTAATAAATGAAAAGCAGAATCAGTAAACAATTGACATTCCCCTTAGCCGGAATTATTTTCATGGTCATGGCAATCGTGATGGTGAGTATTCAGATAGTGTCACTTGGCAGCAAGCTTATGCAAATTGAAAAACAAATTAGCCTTGTTGAGGCAGAAAACAGACAAATTATGAGCCAGATGATTGAGCAAACCGCCCTCAACCACATCAACGCAAAAGCCGAGAAACTCGGCATGGTAAAGCCAAGCGAAATTTATTATCTGGGAGAAATTGCCAGCACGCTCAGTAGATCCGTTGCCCAACTTCCTTAGATGACCAGAAGGCTCAGACTGCGCTTAATCAGCACCTTTTTTTTGCTTGCCTCGGCCTCGATTATTGGCCGGCTGTTTTATTGGCAGATAATGAAAACCGGCGAACTAACCAGGCAAGCCCGCGCCCAGCAGATAACTAACCAAAAAATAGAAGCTCAAAGGGGCAGCATCCTGGCTGCGGATGGCACCTGGATGGTTTCTAGCGTGGATGCGTGGCGGGTGTATGCGTCCCTGCCGGAAATTAAATACGACCCCAAAACCCTAGCTAATAAATTAGCACCGGTCCTTGTGGATGAGCCTAAAAATGAAGAAGATCCATACAAATTGCTTTTGGATGAGGCGATGCGTTTAGAAGGACTTTTGGGTCGCGACGGCGCTTGGGTGGCTTTGAAAAATGAAATAACCCGAGATAAAAAGCAAAACATTGAGGCTATGAAGCTTCCTGGCATAGGCTTTGAGCTTCAGGAAAGTAGGGTTTATCCGGAAGGAAGCTCAAGTGCTCATCTTTTAGGCTTTGTGGGCAAGGATGATCAGGGTGAGAGTAAAGGCTATTTTGGCCTGGAAGGTTATTATAATTTGACGCTTGCAGGGCGGCCCGGATTTTTGGAGCGCGAGTCCAACGCCTTGGGTGTGCCGTTGATCGGGGGACTCTCGCGCGAAAAAGGAGCTTCCCGCGGCGTTGATTTGGTGACCCACATTGACAAAACTATTCAGATTTTGGTCGAGCAAAAATTAAAGGCTGGCATAGAGCTTTATAAAGCGACGCAAGGCTCAGTCGTGGTTATGCGGCCCCAAGACGGTGCTGTCCTGGCCATGGCGGTCGAGCCTACTTTTGACCCGATGCATTATGCGGATTTTACAAACGAACTTTTTAAAAATCCCGTCATCTCCGATGCCTTTGAGCCGGGCTCGGTGTTTAAGCCCGTTATCATGGCCTCGGCACTTGATGCCGGGGCGGTGGAGCCGGACACAAAGTGCGATATGTGCGCCGGACCTTTGACCATTGGCAGGTACCAGATCAGGACCTGGGACAATAAATATTACGAGGACACAACCATGGCCGAGGTTATTATGCACTCGGATAATGTGGGTATGTCATACGTGGGGCAGAAATTGGGCAAAGAGCGCGTCATTGAATACCTTAAAAAGTTTGGCCTGGGTGAGGCAACGGGCATTGACCTTCAGGGCGAGGCCAAGCCGCCTTTGCGAGCCGATCGTGACTGGGGCGATGTAGACGTGGTCACTTCCACTTTTGGCCAGGGGATTGCGGTTACACCCATTCAGATGGTTTCCATGATTAATACCATTGCCCGCGGGGGTGTAAAGATTACTCCTCAGGTGGTGGATAAGCTGAAAATCGATGGCTGGGAAGAAGACATTCCCCCGAGCGAGGGTACGCGCGTGATTAGTCAGAAGGCCGCACGCCAAATGACCGAGATGATGGTGCTCGCCGCCTCCCAGGGTGAGGCTAAATGGGCCATACCCAAAGGATTTAAAATTGCCGGTAAAACGGGTACAGCGCAAATACCAGTGGCCGGCCACTATGATGCAGATAAAACCATTGCCAGCTTTGTGGGATTTGCCCCGCCTGAGAATCCCAAGTTTATTATGCTTGTGACCCTGAGGGAGCCCCAAAGCTCCCCCTGGGCCAGCGAAACCGCTGCGCCACTTTGGTTTAATATCGCCCGTGATTTATTCACATACTTGGGGATCCAGCCTGATTAATTTACTGACGCTGAAGTTGAGACGATAATGATATATACTGTGGTTGCTGAGGGTAATTCTACTGTCAATAACGCAGATGCGCTTTACCGCAGACACTCACACTTTGCAGAAAACCTAGAAAAGTTAGGCGCAGTCATAAGAGAAATATGAATTAAAAGCTCAGTGATTTACTTAACAGTGTCGATCATATGAGGTTTTGCTCTTCAAATCCTGATATTGGTGCTGTAATTGATGATTCAAGAAAGGTTAACAAGAACTCATTGTTTGTGGCTATACAGGGGTTAAGAAGCGATGCCCACGATTATGTTGACAAGGTTATTTCCAAGGGTGCAATCGTAATTATCGGCGAAAAAGATCCACAACCAAATTGGCTTAGGGAGGTTACTTATATTAAGGTGAAAGATTCAAGAAAAGCTCTTTCGCTTATTGCAGCAAACTGGTTTGATAATCCGGCTGACAAAATGAGTTTAATTGGAGTAACTGGGACTGATGGGAAAACAACTGTTTCTAATATGATTCATCACTTGCTCATAAGATCAGGTGTAAAGGTTGGCCTAATTTCTACTACTTCTGCAAAAATAAATAAAAAAGTAATTAAAACTGGTTTGCATACAACTGCCCCTGAACCTTTAGAATTACAGATGCTTTTGTATGCAATGGTTTAAGCTAATTGTTCTCATTGTATTATTGAAATATCGTCTCAGGCTATAGATCAGGCTCGGGTGTATGGTTTAAGCTTTGAGGTTTCTGCGATTACCAATATTACTCCCGAACATCTCGATTATCATAAGAGTTTTGAACAATATCGCCAAGCAAAGACGTCTTTCTTGAATGAAGCAGAGACTGCGGTGGCGGACAAAGACGAAAAAGATCAGGTCAAATCTTAATAATGTATTAGTTTCTTATTCGTTGAAGCAGGATTCTCATTTTAAGGCAAGTAATATAGTGGTAAAGGAAGGAGTAAATCCAAATCATTTCTACAAGATCCATAATATTCCAGACAGAGGAATGGCAGTTTACTTTGCAATTAATTATTTAGCAGAAACGGGATCTACTGTTTTAATTTGTGGAAAAGGCCATGAAGAGGGAATGAATATTGATGGAGTTGAACATGAATGGTCCGATAAAAAAGCCGTAAATGAAGCCCTTGTAGGAAGAGTGCACAAAATTGGAAAATCAATCTAATATTTTCGGTCTATCAAGTGATTCAAAAGTCATTTGTAGATATTCCCTACCCTTCTCATGGCAACCTTTGGATTGCAGTGTTATTGCATGATGCATAAGTCTGATACTTTCTTGAACTTCGCGTGGACACTGTTCAAGCAGGTCCGGTCTTCCAAATATTAACTTGCGGGTGAATATACTGCCTCCTGAAGGATCTAAAATTACTTTTTCTGAATTTCCGATACTCAACACTTCAGTCCGTTCGGATTTATTTTCAGGTGACATTTGTGTTATTATAACATCGAAGTATATATCGTCAAATGTCAAACCCTGAAAGATTTGACTTAAATAAACTTGAAATTAGAGAAAAGCCGCAAGAAACAGTTAGGGTAATATTAATACGGGGAATACCTGGTTCTGGAAAATCCACTGTTTCTGGAGAAATCGTGAAAAGGATTGGACAAGCTTCGTGTGCAATTATTGACCCAGATGACATAGATTACGAGGGGAGAGATTATTCTGATTTTGTTGAAAAAACTAGGATTGAATGCACTGACCTCGACTCTAAATTCTACCCATATCGGTTTATGTTAGACCAGTTTAAAACAGCGATTCGCAATGGCAAGTGTGTAATATGGAACCAGCCTTTTAGTAATACTGAAGGATTAGAGCATACTTTGAACAAGATTGAAGAAATAGGTCGAACTAATTCGATTTGTTTAGCTATTTCAATCGTTGAAGTGAGTGTTAATCCTCAGATTGCTTATGCTAGAGTTTCCCGTAGAATTGAAAATGGCGGGCATGGCCCAAGCCCATTTACTTTTGTAGAGTTTATAGGCAGGTTTGAAAGCTTCGGTTCTTTTAATAGAGCGGATTATCTTAAGATGGATGGAAACACACCTCCGGAGATAAACGCTCAATTGATCATTGAAAGGGTGTTTGATGAGCACTGAACGTAAGCTGGTTTTCATAAGACATCTGGCAACCGAAAATAATCGCAACGGAGTCATCATGGGAAGAGTAATCGACGCTGAAATAGTTAGAGATCAGCAGGTTGATGATTTCGTACAGAGAATATCGTCCATGCATGACATTTTCTCAGAATCTGAAGAATCTGGTATAGCTATGTTTACAAGTCCGTTAATAAGATGCAAACAAACAGCAGAACTTATCAGTCAACAATTTAAATATAATAAGCCGCAAATTATGGAGCTACCACAATTAATCGAAACTGATATGGGTGAATTCAGCGGAAAAAGGGGTAATGAACTAAGGGGAAAGTACGGCGAAATGGTAGATGATTGGATGTATAATCCTAGCAAATTTAGGTTTCCAGATGGAGAGTCATATGAGGAGGTTAGACAAAGAGTATTGAGCGTTCTGCAACGATTTAAAAATTTGGATAATCGTTTAGTATTTGCAATTACGCATGTCGATATTATAAAAATGGTTATTCTTGAGGCACTACAGAGCTCGTTTGACAATCGAAGATATTTTTCGATACCGAATGGTTCTGTAAGTGTATTACTTATGGATACAAAAGGTAAGTTGCAGTTAACAGGAATTAATATTTACCCATCATTTAATTGGTAAAGTTCTAGCTTGTTACTCTCAAAGCTCGTAACAAGGCATTTGTTCTCTCCGGCCCAGCAAAGTCCAGTCGGCAAGTTTCCAGTAGGTTCAGAAACCCCAACAACCTTTCGGTTGGGATAATCTAAATAATAAATAAGATTAGATTTGCGACAAGAAATGGCAGCTATGTTGCCATTTATAAAATCAACTGTATTTGGTTCAAGTCCAACCAGGATTTGATCAACAAAGTCTTGCTTCTGAACTGACCAAATATGAACCATATTTCTTCCAAGATTTGTAACTAGTGCGTTTTTTTGGTCTGGGGCTAGAACTAAATGCCTCATATTGCCTTGATATTTCGCTCTATCAAATTCATTGCTAATATAAGTGACTTCCCAGCCTGAATTATTCCTTTTTAGTATGCCGATATTCGCGGAATAGAATCCGGAAACCATTAGACCACCATTTGGTAAAAAAAGAAGTCCTCTTGGAGCTTCGCCAAATTTAACCCTCTGAATTAGTCTGGGGTTGCGTTTATCTGATATGTCTATAAAACTGATATCATGACTGTACCAATTACTTACAGCAGCTAGTTCTTCGTTTTGGTCTAGTGCAACGACTTTGCTCCAATTACCCTCGATGTTAACACAACCCACCTTTTGACCTGACTTATTCAGTATCCAAAGTTTGTTAAGCAGCTCATGGGGCGGTCGGTCAAAATTGCTAGTTGTGACGTAAACGTGCTCCTTTCCAACTGCGACCTCCACACACTGATCTTGAAACCTAACTTCTCGGATTCTCTCAAGCTTGTGGTTTGAAAGTCCGAAAATCGCAAGCGTGTAACCTCTCATGCATGGTACATATGCAAGTCCAGTATTCCCATCGAACGCTACTTGTTTTGGTTGTGCGGGGGTTTCGATTTCTATTATTTTTTTAGATACTTCCGTGAGTTCGGTTGGATCAAGATGGATCCTTTTTTCTTTTGGAGCAGCAACGCTCATACGTATTTGACGCTTTATCTCTTTGCCAAGCCTGCCCTCTCTTGTGATATCGAATATTTTTTTAATTTCCTTAATATGATGTATTATATCAACTGTTTGTTATAAAATATATTTATGCATACAAAATCCGTGGCGGTGTTATTTGGCGGTAAATCTCCAGAACATGAAGTATCGATCATAACGGCAATACAACTTATGCACGCCTTAAAAGGCGCAAGACATGAAATACTACCTATTTATATAAACAAAGAAGGACAGTGGTTTTCGGGCGACGATAGTTTTCTAGACACCAAAACCTTTTCCGATCAAGAAAAAGCAATTTACAATAAACCAAAGATGTTTTTACCAAGCGGACAAGTAAAAAATTTCTATTTACAAGAAATACCTGAAAATTTTTCTTTTGTTAAGACTCATCGAAAATTAAATTTTGACATCGCCTTTCCTTGCTTGCACGGCCGAAATGGGGAGGACGGTTCTATTCAAGGAGTATTGGAATCGGCAAATGTACCCTATATAGGTTGTGGGGTAGATTCTTCAGCGATAGGTGTGGATAAAGCCTTGTCGAAAAGTGTAGCACAATATGCCGGAATTCCTGTTTTAAAACATATTATTTTAGATAAAGGGCAGAAGTTGCCTATAAATTTTAAATATCCGGTTTACATAAAACCGGCTAGACTGGGTTCTTCAATAGGAATATCAATGGCTAATAATAAGATAGAGCTCAAAGAAGCTTTGGAATTAGCTTATTTTTATGATACGAAAGTATTAATAGAAGAATCGGCAAAAGATTTTATAGAGGTGAACATTTCCCTTATTGGAAATGGGCCATATGAAACTTCACCAACTGAACAGCCGCTTCCGGATATCATTATTATTAAACCTCCAATCAAATAGCCCAATGAGACAATATTCACAAAGGGAGATAGTTTGGGGCCAAAAATTGGTCTAGTTAATTCGTTAAATGAATGTATCTTTTTTTTGCTATCGCTACAATTCCATAATACCCACCTGCTACAGTACATATACCCACTACGATCCATGACAGAAATCCACTTAAACCAAATCGTAAAAAAATTGTGCAAGTTCTTGCCCAGAAATAAAGCCCGCGCCTATTACTGCCCCCATGTAGCTCAATGCTATGGTAACGCTGGAACTGCCCTTGAATTTCTTTATACTGTATAATATCACTTGGGGTTTGTTAGACCAAATATAGTGGTTATAATTTAAACAGAGATGATTTCTAAAGAAGCTAAGTTTATTGTTCTTTTGCATGGGTGGGGGGCAGATACTAATAAGCTAAAACCACTTGCCAAAGAACTTGGCAATTTAGGTTGGGAAGTATTTTTACCCGAAATCCCGGGCTTTGGAGCTCCTGAGCCGGTTGGTATTTGGGGAGTGGACGAATATTCGGAATATATTTATTCTAGGTCGCTCAAAAAATTTAAAGGAAAAAAGTTCTTTGTTTTTGGCCATTCGTTTGGCGGCAGGCTGGCAATTAAACTGGCGGCTACTAATAAAGATAGAATAGCCGGGGTTATTTTATGCGCTGCCGCGGGCATATCGCGCGCTAGGCTTTCAAAACGAATTTTCTTTTTGCTTTTGGCAAAAGTGGGAAAAGTATTAAATTTAGCTCCCACTCTGGCCAAGGTATGGCAAAGGTTTCTTTACAAAGCCTCCAAAGAACTTGATTACGAAAAGTCGAGTTCTAAAATGCGGCTTATTATGAGAAGAGTTATCAAACAGGATCTCAAAAAAGTAGTAAAACAAATAGCAATGCCCACATTGATTGTGTGGGGAAAACTGGATAAAGCAACTCCTCTCAAAGATGCTCTTTACTTAGAAGAAAATATCAAGCAAGCAACAATTTACATTTTTCTCAATGAAGATCACAAATTGCCATATAAAAAACCCAAAGAAGTGGCCGGGAAAATTGAAGCATGGCACAAATCCAGCAAAGCATAATTATTTTATTATGGTTACCGCAAATATTATTTTCCAGCTTGACGTGGATTTATTGGTGGCAGGTAAAGGAGTACAGATTTGACAGATTTAAGGTTCTTCTTAAAATGAGTGATGGGCTTTTTGAAAGCCTGGGGATACATTTTTTATTGCTTAAGCTGCTTTTAATTATTTTGGGATATTGGCCGTTTTTGGCAGCTATATTTATTTATTTAGATCTATTATTTCTTTGGAGAATATATAGAAAAAAGTTAAAAAGGCCGCAGTTTACTCAAAGATCAAAGATTATACTTTCAACAGGATTATTATTTTCATTTTTTTCAATTGTAATTTTTATTTTATACGGAACACTGGGGTTACTGTTGGGTGAATTATCTTTAGTTTATGCTCCGATTATTGGAATATGGATCACCCATCCGTTGGTTTTGTCCGCAAAAAACAAAGAAGTCGCCGAGGCAAAAAAAATTTTATCCAAGGTAAAACCTGTTGTCATTGGAATTACCGGTAGTTATGGCAAAACAACCACTAAAGAATTTACAGCACATTTGTTAAGCCAGGCGTATCGGGTAGAAAAAACGAGAAAAAATGAAAACACTGTATTTGGTGTGATCAGAAAAATATGTCAAGAGTTTGACAAAAAAGCTGATTTCTTTGTTGTTGAGATGGGCGCTTATAAGAAAGGAGAAATCCGTGCAATAACAGAGATTGCCAATCCGGAAGTAGCCGTAATCACAGGAATAGAACCGCAACACCTTGATCTTTTTGGTGGGATAGAAGAAATAAAAAAGACAAAATTCGAGCTAATCGAATCGCTGCCACAAAAGGCGCTGGTACTTTTGAATGCAAACAACAAGTACACCCATGAACTCGCGGTTTGGTCAAAAAATCTAAATAAAGATTTGCTTATCAAGACGTATGGCACTGGAACTTCTACAGGCATAAAAATGAAAAAAATAGCGACAACAATGGAGGGTATTAAATTTAAAGTTAGCGAGGGTAAGGGTTGGTTTGAATTTTTTGCCCCATTTGTAGTGGATTTTTTCCTGGAGAACTTGTGTGCTGCCATTGCTGTTAGCCGGCACTATAAAGTGAGTTGGAATAGGATTGGTGCTGGCATTCAAAATCTCACTTTACCGGAAAACACCATGAATATAAGAAAAACTCAAAACGGTGCCGTAATTATTGATGACACATATAATGCTACGCCCCAGGGATTTGAATCTGCCTTAAATTATCTCTACAGTCACAAGGGTGCAAAAAGAGCAGTCGTTACAACCGGTATAATTGAGCTTGGCAGCAAGGCATTTGATATTCACAAAAAGCTAGGCAAACTGGCCGGAGACGTATGTGAACAGATTGTGATTACCCATAAATCCTTCTTAAAAGCCTTTGCCAGGGGAGTCAATGGGAGAGCTGAAATTTATTTAATTAAAGACAGTAAAAAAATAAACACAAAGGTCGATGACTTGGTAAAAGGGAAATATGTTATTCTTTTGGAGGGCAGACTACCCTCGGAAGTTATAAATTACATAAAAACTCTAAAATGATTAGACCAATAGCAATATCGCTCTCACCCAACACGGAAATGGACGATGTAGGGCTTGCTTTGAGAATGCTATTTTCACCAAGACGCTGGAAAAATAAAAAAGAAATACGAACTTTCAAACACGAGTTTAAAAAAATATTTGGTACAAAAAGTTTTGTGCTTTCAGTGAATTCGGGACGTAGCGCTCTATATGTAATTTTAAAGGCCCTGGGAATTGGATGTGCGGATGAGGTTCTTGTGCAAGCCTTTACTTGTGTGTCTGTTCCGAATTCCATTTTATGGTTAGGCGCGACACCAAAATACATTGATATTGACGACTCATATAACATGGACCCCGAAGGCCTGGGAAAAAAGATAACAAAAAAGACCAAAGCAATCGTAATACAACATACATTTGGTATTCCAGCGGACATCGAAAAAATAAAAAAAATAGCAGATAAGCATAAGCTGTTTCTGATTGAAGACTGCGCCCATTCACTTGGAGCTGAGCTGAATAATAGAAAAGTGGGTACGTTTGGGGATGTTTCGTTTTTTAGTTTTGGCCGCGACAAAATTATATCTTCAGTGTTTGGTGGCATGATCCTAGCAAATAAAAAGTCTATTTATGAAAAAGTGAAACTTGAATTAAAAAATGTTGAAGAACCAAGCCGCTATTGGACATTCCAACAATTATTGCATCCGATTGCTCTGTTTTTAATTCTTCCTTTTTATAATTTAGGATTAGGAAAAGTACTATTGATATCTTTGCAAAAAGTTAAATTACTTACAAAAGCGATATATGATGAAGAAAAAGTCGGTGGTCAACCGGCTGCGTTTCCTAAAAAAATGTCTCCAGCCTTAGCGGTACTTGCGGCTCACCAACTAATGAAACTAAATAAATACAACAACCATCGCAAGCTAATATATGCTTATTACAAAAATAACATTAATTTGGATGCGATTACTTTTCCTAAAGTGAGGGGTGAGCCTGTGTGGCTAAGAATTCCTGTTTCTTTATCAAAAAGTAAATTGGTTTTTAAGAAGGCAAAACAAAAAGGAGTTTTGCTTGGAGATTGGTATTCACATATTGTTACCCCGGCAAAAGACCTCAAGTTACTAAAATATAAAACAGGATCTTGCCCTAATGCCGAAAAATTGGCCAGATCCACTATTAATTTGCCCACCTACCCCACCTTATCTTTATCGCAGGCAAATAAAGTTACAAGAATTATAAAAGAAAATGTATAAAGCAAGGGAAATATCAGATAAGACTGAATGGGAAAGCTTTGTTATAAAATACAAGCCTCATTCTTTTTTACAATCTTGGAACTGGGGAGAGACCAACAAACTTATCGGTCATAATATCTACCGGATAGGATTTTTTAAAGACACGAAGCTCGTTGGTGTGTGCTTAATAATTTCCGAGTCTGCAAAAAGGGGAAAGTATCTCCAGGTACCGGCCGGTCCTTTAATTGACTGGTCTGATAAAGCGCTTGTCAGGCTATTTGTTTCTACTTTAAAGGAGTATGGCAAAAAAGATAATGCCTGGTTTATTAGAGTACGGCCAGAGCTTGTTGCCAGTGAGCGCCATAGAAAGCTGTTTAGAAAACTTGGCTTTATAGCTTCTCCCATGCACCTTCATGCCGAGAATACCTGGGTTTTGGATATTTCACCTTCCGAAGAAAAAATTTTGTTGGGAATGAGAAAACAAACCAGGTATTCTATCAAGCGCAGTCTGAATGCGGGCTTGACTCTAGAAAAAACCGATGGTATAAAATTTGTGCATTTATTGTCTAAATTACAAAAGGAAACCTCTAAAAGGCATGGATTTGTCCCGTTCAGTAAAAAATTATTCTATGCCCAGATGCAGGCATTTGGCAAAGACGGCCAGGCTTTGCAATTTGTCGTAAAAAAAGGCAGGAATATTCTTTCAACCGCAATTATAGTTTTTTATGGCGATACCGCCTATTACCATTTTAGCGCTTCCTCAACAAAGTTTCTCAAAATCCCCTCATCTTATTTTTTGCAGTGGGCTACGATAAAAGAAGCAAAACAGAGAAAAATTGCCTATTATAATTTTTGGGGTATTGCTCCAACCAATAATCCTAAGCACAGATTTTACGGGGTAACAGTTTTTAAGACAGGTTTTGGCGGGGAAAGGATCGACTGGATGCATGCTCATGACCTTAAGCTATCAAACTGCTATTGGTTAACTTATACTTTTGAGCAAATCCGCAAAAAAGTAAGAAGGCTTTAGTTTGATTTTATCTGCTTGTGTGTATAATTATAGTAGTCTAAAAGTATGCAAAATATTCTACCTTTGGCTTTGGGGCTGATTTTATTTTCCTTTTTTATAAGTAGCATCTTCACCGTGCCCTTTATAAATTTTCTTTATAAAGTTAAATTGACGCGTAGGATAGAGGGCGGAAAGGGCAAAAAAACACTCTTTGACAGGTTGCATGACAAAAAAGCGGGCACTCCTATCGGCGGAGGGATACTGCTAATAATTATCATTAGTGTGCTTTTTAGTTTTGTCTTCCCTTTGATTGATTACATGGGAGTGTTTGTAGAAAGTTCGTATAACCTTCGACACGAACTAAGCGTTATCTTTTTTACTTTTATTTCTTTCGGACTTCTCGGCCTTTTGGATGATTATGTTAAGACTTTCGGTAAACCGAAAAAGGGTCATCTTGGGGCAGTTTTTGGCTTAAGCAAAAAAGTAAAATTTGCCCTGCAGTTTGTCCTGTCTCTTGTTTCGGCCTGCATGCTTTACTTTTTATTGGGCATTCATATTTTGTATATTCCGATTTTAGATATTGTCCTTAATTTAGGAATATTTTATATTCCTTTTTCGGCTTTTGTAATTATTTTTTTCGCCAATGCTTTTAATTTCACCGATGGCCTGGACGGGCTTGCTTCCGGACTTCTTCTTATTTATTTAATGGCTTATGTGTTTATTGCTGCGACTGCCCTGGATACGCCCTTGTTTATTTTTATCGGCCTTTGGCTGGGGAGTCTTTTGGCATTTTTATACTTTAATGTCTGGCCAGCGCGCATCTGGCTGGGGGATGCCGGAGCCCTGAGCTTTGGGGCAATGATTGCGATCATCGGACTTTTACTGGGAAATGTGGCGGCCTTGTTTATTATCGGTGCACCTTTTGTTATTGAGGCTGCATCTTCCCTTATCCAAATCCTTAGCTGGAAATACTTAAAGCGGCCAATTTTTCCTCTGGCGCCCATCCACCACACCTTTTTGGCGCTGGGCTGGGAAGAACCCAAAATCGTCATGCGGGCTTGGCTCATGGGCATAGTGTTTGCAGTATTTGGCCTGTGGCTTGCCACGATCTAATGTGCAAAAAACAAGAAGACAAAAAAATAAAGCTGATTACGCAAAAAAAGGCTCGCTAGACAAGGGCTTGTTTTTTTTGACTTTGGTTTTAACTACATTGGGGATAGTTGCCGTGGCTGATTCTTCCTCGCCCCAGGCGCTTAGCGTCTATTCCGATGCTTATTTCTTTGCCAAGCAGCAACTAATGTGGGCCGGAATTGGCCTGGTGTCGCTTATAATTATTGCCAATTTGCCGTATCGATTTTGGTACAAGTACGGAGGTTTGGTGTTTTTTGCTGTTTTGATCCTTTTGGTGCTTGTCCTGGTGCCTGGGTTTGGCTCGCGCGTTTTGGGCGCCAGGCGTTGGCTAAGATTTGGACCCATCGGTATCCAGCCTGCGGAGCTTTTGAAAATTGCCATCGCTGTGGTCGTCGCCCGCTGGGCAGAGCGCAGCTCCAACCTATGGCTCCCCATTTTATATTTGGGAGTTGGTGTGTTTTTAATCATGCTTCAGCCGGATTTTGGCACAACATTGGTAATCGTCACCATTGTCATGGCCCAGCTTTTTGTGGCTGACTCCCCCTGGATCTATTTTGTTGGTATGGGCGGGTTTGGGGGCTTTTTGGCTACTTTGGTTGTTGTTTTTTCGGATTACAGGCGTGAGCGCCTGATGACTTATCTGCAAACATCTGCTGATCCTTTAGGAAGCTCGTATCACATCCGCCAGATTTTAATTGCTCTGGGCTCGGGCGGGCTTTTGGGTATAGGCCTTGGTAATTCGCGACAAAAGCATTTATTTTTGCCGGAAACGGCCACAGATTCTGTGTTTGCGGTTATCGGAGAAGAAGTTGGATTTGTCGGTTCAATTGTGGTTGTATTTTTATTAACCATATTTTTAATGCGCATTTTTAGGATTGCCAAGCAGGCACCGGACACTTTTTCATACGTTTTAGCAACCGGTCTGGGAGTGTGGATCGGGATCCAAATGTTTTTAAACCTTGCCTCCATGGTGGCGCTTACGCCCATCACGGGCATCCCCTTGCCATTTTTTAGCTATGGCGGAAGCAATCTTACCGCGACGCTCATTGCTGTTGGTATACTATTAAGTATCTCAAAGCATGCAGAAATCCAAAACCCAAAAGTCAGAAAAAGAAAGTAAACTCTTACTTTTAACCGGCGGCCATGCGGGTAGCACAGCTCTTGCCATTGTTGAGGAGCTTGTTTGTCAGGGCTTTAAAAACATCCATTGGGCAGGGCCTAAATATTCCAAAGAAGGCTCCAAAGCCCAGACCTTTGAATTTAAAGTTTTTCCTGAAAAAGGTGTTGTCTGCCATCCCGTGCGCGCAGGCAGATGGCAAAGAAAACTGACCCGTTATAGCTTGTGGGCTATACTTAAAGTGCCACTTGGCTTTTGGGATGCGTTGGGGGTTATAAATGGACTCAGACCCGAGATTATCCTTTCTTTTGGTGGCTTTGCTGCTTTCCCGTTGGTTGTGTTTGCCTGGCTTAAAAAAATACCGGTTGTTATCCATGAGCAGACTACAGCGGCGGGCATGGCAAACAGACTAAGTGCCCCTTTCGCCAGCAAAATTGCGATCTCAAGGGAAGAAAGCTGCAAGTTTTTCCCAGCTAAAAAAATTGTTTTAGTTGGAAACCCTATAAGGCAGAGCATCCGCTCGGTGCCAATAAAAAGTAATTTACCCGCCCGCCCTACCATTTTTGTTACCGGTGGCTCGCGCGGGTCTGTGTGGATTAATAATGCACTCAAAGAAATTGTCAGCAAATTAATCCAAGATTTTTCCATTATTCACCAATGCTCCGACGTCGACTTTAGGGAATTTAAAAAAATCAGAACTGCTTTAGGTAAAAATAAAAATTATTATGAGGTGAAGCCATTTTACCCTGAGGCTGAAATAAACGGGGTTTTTAATCGCGCGGACATTCTGGTCGGGCGCGCAGGAGCCAATACGGTTTCAGAAATAATTTATCTGAGGCTCCCAAGCATCTTGATTCCCATTCCCTGGGTGCAGCAAAACGAGCAATATAAAAATGCCAAAATGGCCGAAATAACAGGCATTGCGAGGATTATCAGTCAGGATGCTTTAAATCCGGAGTTTCTTTTGAAAACCTTGTATGAAATTAAAAAAAACTGGTACAAGATGGTTCATCAAGCACGGGCTTTTAAAAATATTGATGCCCGTGCCCATAAAAATCTGGTAAAGCTTTTGGATGATTTTCTGCAATGAAGAAATTTTTATTAGCTTTGGCATTTATAATTTTATTGGGGGGAATTGCTTTAAGCTCAAGGCTCATTAAAATAAATAGGATTAGCTGCTCCAGTCAATTTGGGGAGTGCAACCTGAATATTACAGATGAGCTTGGGGGCATTAAGCTGGGGAGTCTGAAAGACAGCAAAGAAAAAATAAACATAACTCTGGGTAAAAATAAAAGGGTCAAAGAGTTTGTGATCAATTATACACCCCCAAAAACTCTGCAAGTAAAGGTTCTCGAGCGCAAGCCCCAGGTGGCGATTTTGCGTAAAAATGCCTCTGACTATATTTTGGTGGACAGGGAAGGCGTGGTCTTGGAGGAGGATAGTTCCACTCTGCTCCCCATAATTATCATCTCGGAAGTGGGCCACTCTACCGAGGAGCTTACCTTCGCAGCAAATCTGCAATACGAATTATTCACCAATTTTAATGTAAATTCTTCTATAATGAAAAAGGATCACTTGTTGGTCAACAAAGACAACGTCAATTTTTTACTGCCCCTTGAAGGCGACTTGGATGTAGTCTTGGGATCGTACAATTTGATTCTTTCATGGTTGAAGAGTGAGAAGGAAGAATCTAGAATAGAAAAGGTAGATGCTGCGCGTGAAGTGGATTTGCGATATAAAAATCCTGTCATGCGCATTTAATTAAATGGCTAAAAGTAACATCATTTCGGCTATAGACGTTGGGTCTTCCAAGATAGTCACCTTGGTAGCGCAAGTAAATTACGACCAAATAACCGGCGATGCTAATGTAAACATTATAGGAGTCGCAAGCATGCCGTCGCGCGGTATTAAGAAGGGCCAAATTGTCGACATTGAGGAAGCTGTCGAAGCCACAATCGAGTCTGTGGAAGCATCCGAACGTATGGCCGGGTTTAACCTGGACCGAGCCTTTATTTCCGTGGGTGGCGGGCATATTGCTTCGCAAAATTCAAGCGGAGTAGTGGCCATTTCCAATCCCGATAGCGAAATTAATGAGGAGGATGTGGAGCGCGTCATCGAAGCTGCCCGCGCCGTGTCCTTGCCCTCTTCCAGAGAAATCATCCACGTCATTCCGCGCGAATACATCGTGGACGGCGAGCCTGGAGTGCGCGACCCGGTGGGTATGACGGGCGTACGCCTTGAGGTGGATACCCACTTGGTGACTGCAAGTTCCCCGGCCTTGAAAAACCTAACCAAGACCGTCAATGAGGTGGGCGTAGAAATAGAAGAAGCGGTTTTTTCAGGTCTGGCTTCAAGCTATGCCACTGTCACAGACACTGAAAAAGAGCTTGGCTGTGTACTTTTGGATATTGGCTCTGGCACAACGACAATAGCCACTTTTGTGGAAGGCGCTTTGGCTTATTCATCGGCCATCCCCATCGGCGCCAGAAACGTGACCAACGATCTGGCCATTGGCCTTAGGGTGTCTTTGGATACTGCTGAAAAAATTAAACTTGGTTTGGAGCAGGAAAAACCCTTAAAAGACCAGGATAAAAAAGACAGACAAGTCGAGATTCCGGATGAAAATGGCGGTGAGCCAAAAGTGGTACAAAAAAGAACGCTTATTGAAGGCATTATCCGACCGCGCCTAAACGAAATTTTTGCCATGGTCAAAATGGATCTGGAGCGGGCCAGCATCATAAACCGTATTCCCTCGGGCGCAATTATCACGGGCGGTGGGGCGCTAACTGTGGGAGTGGCGGACGCCGCCAAAAAGGTGCTCGGGCTTCCGGTGCGTTTGGCCTCGCCCGAGGGTGTGGGCGGGCTGACGGACGACATTCTGGAGCCCCAGTTTGCAACCTCCATAGGGCTTATTTTATATGCGGTTAAAAACGTCCACTTGCACATAGGCAAGCCGACAGGTAATGCTTCCAAAAACATCCAGTTGCCAAATAAGGCGATATTTTCTAAACTTATTAATATCATCAAGGAGCTTCTGCCCTAAGACAAAACCATGCTTTGACAAATAGCATAAGTCTGATAAACTGCCCGTAGAAAATTAATTTATATGGCTTTAGTAAAACCGGATTCTTCAAGGATTGCCAAAATTAAAGTGATTGGTGTGGGAGGAGGCGGTGGAAACGCGGTGGCTTCAATGGTCGAAGGCCAGGAAATTAGCGGTGTGGAATTTATCACGGTCAATACAGACTCGCAGGTGCTTTTGGATAATCCAGTACCCACCAAGCTTCAAATCGGGGAAAAGCTTACTCGAGGTCTTGGAGTGGGTGGTGATCCGGAAGTTGGTGCCCAGGCTGCCGAAGAATCAGTGGAAAAAATCAAGGAACTTTTGGTGGACTCTGACATGGTCTTTGTCACTGCCGGTATGGGCGGGGGAACAGGCACAGGCGCAAGCCCGGTCATTGCCAGAATGGCCCGAGAAACCGGCGCTTTGACCGTAGGGATTGTCACCAAGCCATTTGCTTTTGAAGGCAATCGCAGAAACATGATTGCCGAGGATGGGGTTGAGCGTTTGCGCGAAGAAGTGGACACCTTGATAGTTATTCCTAACCAAAGGCTGATGGATGTGATTGACCGTAAGATGACTTTAGTAGAGGCTTTTAAAGTAGCGGATAGTGTCCTTAGCCAGGCGGTAGGCGGCATTGCCGAAATTATCACGACGCCAGGACTTGTCAATGTAGATTTTGCCGATGTCAAGACCATTATGAAAGATGCCGGTAGTGCCCTATTGGGTATTGGCACGGGGGTGGGGGACAATCGAGCCGCCATGGCAGCCAGGGCTGCCATCAGTTCACCCCTTTTGGACCTTTCTATTGATGGCGCCCACGGGGTACTCATCAATATTAGCGGCGGGCCGGACCTGACCATGTTTGAGGTGGACGAGGCGGCACGCACTATTTCCATGGCTGCGGATGCGGATGCAAATATTATTTTTGGTTCAGTTATCCGCTCGGATATGTCCGACCAGGTACGCATCACGGTGATTGCCACGGGATTTGATGAAACCCAGGCAAGAATTGCCAAAATGACCAGGCCAGCGGTCACACCCAAATTTGAAGGCATTGTAGGGGATAAACCTTTAAATGATGAAGATACAGACAGGCCAAGCAATCCACAGGAAGACGAAAACAAAGAAAGTAATGATGAAGACATTCCAGAAATTAAAGCCCGAGACGAATTCGGCAAGGAATTTGAGATACCAAGTTTCTTAAGGAAAATACATTAAGAAAGATTAAAAAGGTAAGTAATAACCGCTCTTAACAAGGCGGTTTTTTTATGGCAAGAATGGGTAGGTGGGAAAGTTGCTAATAATAAGGAATTATTAGCAAAATGTCAAACAAAAAAAGCTTAAGACAAATAAGATACAACCAGATTGTAAGCGCTTGGACAAGTTTTTATAAAAAAGAACACAGAACCCGAAAAGAACTTCAAAACCTTATTAGCGATTGGACACGCTTCTATGGAGATGACCGCGATCTACTAGCTTATATTTTGAATATAAACGGCTACACATACCGCGACATTGAAAAACTTCTCCAAATTCCAGCCGAAAACGTTTCAGGATACGTAAATGCAGCTTTAAAAAGAATTGAAAACGGAGAATTAAATACCACAAAGGAGGTGATTAACAAATGACCGAAAAACAAGCAGTAGAAAAAACCAATTACGCCCCTCAACCCGCAGGCGGTGGTGGAGAACAGACCGTCTCTTCTCAAATAGACATGATTAACGAAGCATACAACCAAGAGCAGCAGGTTTTGGGTGGGCTGGAAAGTTCGGCCCGATCTCAAGAAGAAACCGCATCAAACAAATGCTTAATGATATTCAGCAAAGAAATGCAGCATTTTTGGCTTCAAGAGGCGGGGGGGAGTGCTTTTGAAAGTTCACTTGGGGATGCGATGGGTGAGCGTTTTGGAAGAACCGCAGCGAGTGAGCTTGGAGGTCTTGAAAACCAAAGAGTGTCTGCGTTAAGTGATATAAACCTTGAAACTGAAAAGGTTGGTCAAAATATATCTGAATTTCTATTGGAGTTTGACTAATATAGGATATATATTATATAATTTGCCATAGACCTTAAATCGATGGCTAGACTGCAGTGATGGCCGGTGCCGTTAAATCACTACCCATTTGTAAAGGGTAAAAAAGCAGTCGAAAAGAGATGCCAGCGTCGGATTTCTGGTTTCGCAATGCAAATATTACTTATGCCTTCCGCGGCCACTAATATTTAATATCAAGGACACCAGGTGCGGAAAGCATCTGACAAAGATGTTTCTGGTGTCCTTTAATACTCTCTTTTAAACTTCTTGATTTTTTAGTACAATTAACCCCATCAATGGCTTATTTTGACAGCATAAACAGCAAACAAAATTTTCCTCAGTTGGAAAAAGAGATTTTAAAATATTGGCTTGAGAATAATATTGAAAAAAAACATCTAGTGCGCAATCAAGGGGAAAAACAATATATATTTTATGATGGGCCTCCCACGGCCAACGGCAAGCCTCACATCGGTCATGTGATTACCCGGGCTTTTAAAGATGTTTTCCCTCGCTACAAAACCATGAGGGGGTTTTATGTCGAGCGAAAAGCAGGTTGGGACACACACGGTCTTCCCGTGGAGGTGTCAGTTGAAAAAGAACTGGGGATAAACTCCAAGGAAGAAATTGAAAATTTAGTTCCTGGGGACAAAGTAGCATCAATCAAAAAATTTAATGGTCTTTGTAAAGAAAACGTTTGGAAATATATTGACTTGTGGGAAAAGATGTCCAGTCGGGTTGGGCATTTTATAGATTTATCTGATCCATATGTTACTTACAAACGGGAATATATTGAATCGGTTTGGTGGAGTCTTAAAGAGCTTTTCAACAGGAACCTCTTGTATCCTGGCTATAAAGTCGTACCTTATTGCATCAGGTGTGGGACACCTCTTTCCAGTCATGAACTGGCTCAGGATTATCAAAAAGTTATTGATACTTCGGTGTATGTGAGATTTCCGCTGAAGAATGCTAAAAAGACAAGTTTGATAGTCTGGACGACTACTCCCTGGACATTGCCGGGGCATGTAGCTTTGGCAGTAAATCCGAAAATTGATTATGTCTTTATTAATGATCAAGATGAAACTTTGATTCTAGCCAAAGATGTAATCAAAAAACTTGGGTTTAGTGAAGATGCTATCCTCAAAAAACTAAAAGGTAAAGATCTTTTGGGACTTAGCTATACTCCGCCATTTACTTACTTAGCAGATAAATTTAAAGAAAATGAAAATTTGCATACTGTTTTGGATGCCGATTTTGTAACCACGGAAGATGGCTCCGGCATCGTACACACTGCAGTGATGTACGGCCAGGAGGACTTTGAATTAGGTAAAGAAAAAGGTCTTCCCATGTACCATCTTGTGAACGAACGCGGAGAATTTACCAAAGAAGTAGGGGATTTTTCTGGCATGGACGTTCAAACCGCAAACCCCAAAATAATTGATTATCTCAAAAATAAGGATCTTTTATGGAAAGCTGAAGATATCAGTCACCAATACCCATTTTGTTGGCGTTGTCACAATCCTTTGATTTATTACGCATTGGAAAGCTGGTTTATCAAAACCACTTTGTTTAAAAACGAGCTTCTAAAAAACAATCAACAAGTCAATTGGATTCCGGAATACGTAGGCAAGGGAAGAATGAAAAATTGGTATGAGACTTTGGTGGATTGGTCTCTTTCCAGAAATCGTTATTGGGGAACGCCTTTGCCGATTTGGCGCTGCAATAAATGCGATCACATGCTGGCTATCGGAAGCCTGGAAGAACTCAAAAATATGGCTGTAACCAAACATAAATGGAGCGATTTTGATCTTCATCGCCCTTGGGTGGATGAAGTGGAAATTGCCTGCAATCAATGCCATGCAAAAATGAAAAGGGTGCCTGAAGTGATTGATGCCTGGTATGACAGCGGCAGCATGCCTTTTGCCCAGTTGCATTATCCTAGTTCGAACCAAGAAAAGTTCAGCATCCTATTTCCTGCTGATTTTATTTCGGAAGCCATTGATCAAACCAGAGGCTGGTTTTTTTCCTTGCAAGCCATTTCAACCATGCTTTTTGGCAAGACTCCTTATAAAAATGCCGTAGTTTTTCAGCATGCTTTGGATCCTAAAGGTAAAAAGATGAGTAAACACTTAGGCAATGTGTTGGATCCCTGGGAAGCCTTTTCAAGTCACGGCGCGGATGCTACCCGCTGGTTTTTCTTTTCTTCTGTATCCATTGGCACTCAATATCGTGTGTCGTTGGAAACTATAGGTAAAAGCATGCGCAGTTTCATCTTGCCGCTTTGGAACTCATATAATTTTTTTGTGACCTACGCCAATTTGGATAATTGGAAGCCGCAGAATTATGACCCGAAGCCCCAAAACGGCCTGGAAAAATGGATTTTGTCGCGCCTTAATCAAAGCATAGGAGAAGTTACTGAAGCTATGGATAATTATGATACTTTTAAGGCTACAAATATTTTGATCGATTTTATTAACGATTATTCAAACTGGTATGTTAGACGCAGCCGTGAGCGGCTGGGAATTTGGGTAAATGATAGCACGGATAAACAAAGTTTTTATGCCACGGCCTATTTTGTTTTAACAAATTTGTGTAAGCTTATGGCGCCAATTATTCCCTTTGTAAGCGAGGAGATTTACCGTAATCTGACCAAAGAGCAATCTATGCATCTTACGGACTGGCCACAAGCAGGGCCAGTGGACCACAAGCTTCTAGATGACATGGCTTATGCCCGCTTGATCACCGAAAAAGCCCATGCTTTGAGAAAAGAACAGGCTGTAGCCGTACGCCAGCCTTTGGCAAAATTGACCGTGATTTCCCCTGAGGAAAAGCTGGACGAGGCTATTTTGGAGATTATCAAAGGTGAATTAAATGTTAAAGCCATTGTCTGGGAAAAGGGGAGTGAACTTAAGCTTGCGTTCGACACAAAAATCACGCCCGTACTCAAGGAAGAAGCCAAGACGCGCGAACTCATCAGAAAAATACAGGTAGAAAGGCGCAATATGAGCGTAGATTTGGCTGAGAAAGTGTCAGTTAAAAACCCTTGGCTGCCCGAAGATCCAAAGCTTATTGACCGGGTGATGCTAAAAACAGGAGCCACAAGTCTGACCAAAGGAGTCTTTGAAGTTAAAAAAGTATGATCAGAATGCTTCGCTCATATACACATGAACCTTGGCTTGTAGGCATTATTTTAATTACCCTTGCCTTTGCCACCATAGTCCTCCATTCGGTTGCAGGTTATGCCTTCCCAGCCTATTTTTTGTACATTGCCTTGTCTTTAGGCGCCTTTATTTTTTTTTCGCTAATTGATTTTCAAATTCTTCAATCTTTTTCAACTTTGTTATATGTCATAAATACCGCACTTTTAACCCTGCCCATTTTAATTGGTGAGGTCACCCGCGGGGTTGCGCGCTGGATCCAGATCGGCGGATTTACCCTTCAGCCAGCAGAAATTGCACGGCCGTTTCTTATTCTTTTCATTGCTCAATATTTGACTAGCAGGGAGTTGACGGCAAGGCGCTTTGCCGTGGCCACGGTTTTATTTATGGTGCCTACTTTTTTAATCCTAATGGCTCCATCTCTGGGCGTGTCCGTGCTTGTAGCTATTAGCTTCGCGGGCGTGGTGTTGTCTTTGCGCTTTAACAAAAGGCTATTGATCACGGCAGCACTTCTGGGTCTCGTGCTTTTGCCCTTTTCATGGTTTTTGCTTGCGGATTACCAAAGAGAAAGGATAACTACACTTTTGTCTCCGTCCACCGACCCGCAGGGCATCGGCTACAATAACATCCAGGCTTTGATAACCGTGGGCTCGGGGGGCTTGACCGGCCGCGGCTTGGGTGAGGGAGTACAGACTCAGCTTTACTTTTTACCTGAGCGCCATACCGATTTTATTTTTGCCTCGATTTCTGAAGAAATGGGCTTTGTGGGGGCATTTTTTGTTATTGTTCTGATGTTCCTTTTGTTATGGCAGGTGCTTACTGTCGTGATCAAAGCAACAAACTATACGGCACGGGCCTATGGGACAGGTGTTTTTTTTACTCTATTTGCACAAATTATGGTGCACATAGGCATGAATATGGGTCTCTTTCCTATCACCGGCCTTCCCTTGCCTTTGATCTCTTTGGGGGGATCTTCGCTTTTGGCAACCACGATTATGCTGGGGATGACGGTAAGTGCCAGAAATAAGTACACCCCTGGCATTTTTTAAACCTTTGCGCTACAATAGTTTTTGTCAGTAAAAATATGAATTATGCAATTATCCGCCTGGGAGGCAAGCAATATAAAATCGAAGAAGGCCGTGAAATTATTGTTGATAAAATAAACGGCGATAAACTTGAGTACGAGGTTTTAATGCTTGTAAATGAGGGCAAATTCAAGCTGGGAACCCCAATTGTCAAGGGTGCTAAAATCATCCTCAAAAAGCTGGGCGAGGAAAAAGGAGAAAAGCTTTACGTCAAAAAATACAAAGCCAAGTCCCGCTATCGTAGGAAAATGGGATTTCGGCCGCAATTAACCCGGTTGTTGGTAGAAAAAATCGTCTAAATTATATCAATACATATCTTTATATATTATTGACAACTGTGAAAAGATAAATTATAGTTAATAAAGAAACTATGGCACACAAAAAACAAGGCGGTAAAACCACACAACACAAAAGGCCGAACCCAAAATATCTGGGCGTAAAAGTAAGTAACGGGCAAAAAGTTGCCCCTGGCATGGTGCTTGTACGGCAAAGGGGGACGCAGTTTAAAGCCGGCAACAACGTAAAGGTCGGCCGCGATCACACGCTTTTCGCCATAAATACCGGCGTTGTCAATTTTAAAAACAAGTTGGGGCGTAAATACGTAAGCGTTTCTGTCTAATTATATGGCTGAAGAAGTAATCCAGATAGATGTTAATGAACTGCAACCCAACCCGCTGCAGCCCCGTGGCGCCATTACCCCAGATTCACTCGTTGATTTAGTTGACTCTATCAAAGAGCACGGTATCTTGGAACCCCTTGTAATAGCCAAAACACCCGCTGGCTTTCAGATCATTGCCGGCGAGCGTCGCTGGAGGGCTTCTAAGCTTGCTGGGCTTACGCATGTGCCTGCGATTATACGCGAAACCTCACCTAAAGGAATGCTGGAGATGGCTCTGGTGGAAAACGTGCAGCGCGTGGACTTGAATGCCCTGGATCGGGCGGCGGGCTTTGAGAGGTTGATGAATGAATTTGGCTTGACGACAAGCGAAATTGCCGTGCGCATTGGCAAATCTGTAGCTTATGTAAGTAATTCCATGCGTCTTTTGGCGCTTCCGGATGCTTTAAAAGACGGGCTTCTATCCGGACTTATCACAGAGGGACATGCTCGCGCCCTTGCTTCAATTGATGATCCCAATTTAATGGTGGAGGCTTATAAAATAATTCTAAAGGAAAACGGCTCAGTGCGACGGGCTGAGGAGCTTTCACGACGAATGAAAGTCAAATCGCAGCAAGCCCCCAAGCCCTCGGCCAGCGTGCAAAACCTACAGATAGTCTCTGAGGAAATAGACCGCATGCAGGAAGACATGACCAATGCACTTGCCAAAATCGGCCATAACGGCGAGGCTGACCCCCGAAAAACACAGGTTAAGCTTATTCGCTCAAGAAGGCAGACAACAGTGCTG
>CAZSLA010000001.1:0-61529 GCA_964607795.1 uncultured Gammaproteobacteria bacterium | reverse complement strand
TTGGGGTAGACAACACAGGGATTACAGGAGTGACTGGTACCACAGTCCAGGAGGCCTTGGAAGAGTTGGCCACGGACATCTCTGGACTGGATAACTATGGAGCCTGGATCCTGTCAGACGGCACTACTCAAACTAATATTGGTTCTGGCTCAACCGCCGCATTCACAGGAGGCCTGGGGATTACTGCTACCAACACAACAGGCACAGTGGACTTTGATTTTGACTCAACAGAGCTAAACGACATCACCTGGGGAGATGGCAGTGCGGCTACAATTGCCTGGAATGTAAACCTTTCCGGCACTGATGTAACAGTCGGGTTTAATGATGGAATGGTAGGAATCGGTACCACTGCACCAGGCGCCAAGCTCCAGGTTTTGGGTACAACCACTCAGCTAAGGCTTGCATATGACAGTGATTCATACACAAACTTCACTATTGGCAGTGACGGATCCATCGTGTTTGCACCAAACGGTACTCCTGCTTTAACCCTTAGCGATAGCCTTGCCACTTTTGATTTACCAACAGCCTTTAATGCAGCCGGAGATGTGGCAGTAGCGTACGATATTGTTTTTACAAATCAAACGGCGGGCAAAATAGAATCCCTGGGACCGTTAACCATTGAGGCCGGGGAAAGTTATGAATCCAATAACCTGACTTTGAAAACCTATAACGCGGGCAAACTCAATGTAGAGGCGACCGGGGGGTCGCTATTTACTACGGCAGGCACGGTAGCTACGTTGAACCGCACGGGCTCGGACGGGACCATCGTAAGCCTCGAGCAGGATGGCGTCGCGGAAGGCAGCATCTCGGTTTCCGGAAATACCGTAAGCTATAATGCCTTCACTGGTTCACACTATGCCTGGACAGATGAAGAAATCGAAAAAGGCCGCCTGGTGAGAATGACGGGCATCAACCGCCGCTTTGGTGGTCGGCCGGATGCCGAAATTGTCTATGGCATTACCCAGACTTCATTTGCCAATGATCCGGCGGCCCTGGGGAGCTATTTATCCCCTCTTAATCCAAGTGAGGAAACTACAGATGTCAACCCGCATCTTATTATGGCCGTAGGAAATGGTGAGCTGTGGGTGGTGGATAATGGAGCAGATCTGGCTCCAGGGGACTTTTTGATTTCCTCGGATACCCCGGGCCACGCCATGCACGACACGGGGAAATTTCCGGTGAGCTACGTGGTTGCCCGCGCGGCCGAAGCTGTAGACTGGGACAGTGTGGACACAAAAATTGATGGCATCAAACACACCAAAATAAGCGTTTTGTATGATGCCTATGCCAGGAATAATGAGGCCGCGGGTACCACGGGCCTGGCATCCGGGGATGCAAGCCTGTACTTTACCATGGATGAGGATACAGGTGAATCCCACCTCAATATTGATAAAATCCGTACCACAGACCTGACGGTCTTGGGCGATACGCTTCTCGGGGATACGACGATCACCGGGGATCTTACCGTGGGTGGCATGATGTTTGACCCCATGGAAAACTCCATGGATGCCCTGGGCGTACTTAAAATCCAACCCTTGGCATTGGGTAATGTTGAATTCATGGGTGGCCTTGTAACCATAGACACCGAAGGCAAAGTGAGCGCCAAAGAAATCAGCGCCGAGAAATACAGCGTAGCCGGGGCCTCAGCCGGCACAAGCCGGGTCGCGGCAGGCGCCACCAGCGTGTTTGTGTCCACGCCCATGGTCACGGGGGACGCCCTGGTGTTTGTGACTCCCAAATCGAAAACCACCAAGACTTTGTCAGTCACCGAGGTGATAGCTGGCAGCGGGTTTAGGGTTGAAATCCCCTCTAGCGATACCGCGGAGCTGGCATTTAACTGGTGGATAGTGGAAAAGAAATAAGTCTTATATGTCCTATAAAACCGACAAAATCAAAATCATTCCACCTCATGGTGGCTATCGCAGCCTGGCCAGCTACCAAATGGCCACGATTATCTATGACTTGACGGTCGCTTTCTGCGACCGTTATATGTCGTATAAAACAAATAAGTCCTATAGAACCTATGACCAAATGGTCCAGGCGGCCCGCTCGGGCAAACAAAACATCGCCGAGGGCTCCATGGCCAGCGGCACCAGCAAAAAGATGGAACTCAAGCTCATGGGGGTGGCGCGGGCCAGCCTGGAGGAACTCCTCGCCGACTACGAGGACTACCTCCGCCAGCACAACCTGGCCCTTTGGCCCAAGGACCACCCCAGTGCCCAGGAGATCAGAGGGCTGGCATACAGGCCTAATAAGTCTTATAAGACCTATATCCCCTGGCTGCGCCAGGGGGAGACAGCCGCCAATGCACTTATTTGTCTGTGCCACCAGGCCAATTTCTTACTTGATCGACAGCTCAAATCCCTGGAAAATGAATTCATGACCCAGGGCGGTTTCACCGAGCGGCTGTACCGCGCGCGGAAAGGGCGCGTTCAATAGATCATATACGACATATGAAACATATACGACATATAAAAAACAAAATGCACCTTCGGACTTGGGTGGCACTCGGCCTCATTTTAATCTTGGCCCCCCTGGCCATTTTCACCCTCTACCACCCAGCTCAACCCGAAGCCGGCTGGTGGGATAGCTCCTGGCAATACAGAAAAAAAATTCCTATCACCACTCACACTGCCGAAGAAGAAAATGTCTATATAAATATCTCAAACTATGACGCAAGCGATACTACCAGATATCAAGTTGATTGCGGCGACATGCGGTTTACCAAACAAAACGGCGAGTTGCTCCCCTACTATGTAACCAATTGCGGTGCGACATCCACCATCCACGTTAACTTCGACGTCTTCCCCGCCGGAGCGCAGAATATTTATCTTTATTACGGCAACCCGAGTGCGGACAACGGCTTTAGCCCTGCTGATTTCTCAACAGAAGCCAGCAACTACTCTCTGGGCACACTTGCCTCCGAAGAAACAACACCTGGACCAGTGGCGTACTGGAAGTTTGATGAAGGCCAAGGACAAATAACTTATGATCAGACTTCAAACAATAATGATGGTACATTAGGTAGGACAAGTAATGTTGAATCCAGTTATGATCCCCAATGGCAAACAGAAGATAAATGTATTTCTGGCAAGTGTCTTTACTTTGACGGTACTGATGATAAAGTAGCTATCACTAGTAATGCAAATGCTAAGCCCAACTATATCACCCTGAGTGTTTGGATAAGAACTAGTAATTCCACTAGTGACCAGAAATTCTTAAGTCATGACCAAGCAGGTCCTTATCAAAGCTTATTGGTAAAAAGTGATGGACGAGTAAGAGTAGAAATGGATGGTGTTAATAAATCAATGCTCACAATGTACGGCTCAAAAATCGTTAATGACGGCAGATGGCACCATGTGGCAGCTACCTATGATGGGTCAAATGTACGACTCTATATTGATGGTCTACAAGATACCTCATCTGCATATAATGGCGGTGTTCTACAATATGGTAGTGCATCCTGGGCATTAGGTGTGTGGCAAAATACTTTAGAAGATTATTTAGGATTTATTGACGAAGTAAAAATTTATCCATATGCCAGAACTGCAGATCAGGTAAAGGCAGATTTTAATCAATACGCTACGGTTTTAGGAGTAAAGACACAAGAATATTTATCAGAAGGATTAGTTGGATATTGGAAGATGGATGAGATCTCCGGAACCAGCGTAGCTGATGCTTCGGGAAACGGTAATAATGGAACACTGACTAATGCCCAAGAAGCAGGGACTTCTGACGCGAGCGGCAATAGTACCACGACACTCATTGATTCTGACTCAGACAGCCTTTCAACAACAGATGATGCCTATAACGGGATGATTTTGCGGTTTACTGGTGCTTGTGGATCTATTATTAGTGGGACAGAGAGAGTTATTTCTGACTACACCGGAGCTACAAAAACTATTACCGTGAGTACTGCCCTAGCCCAAGCACCCGACAATTGTGCCTATGAAATTAGACACCAGGTGGGTGGAAAGTTTGGTTCCGGTATAGCTTTTGGTAGTGACAATGATTATATATCTACTTTATATCCCGGTAATTTGGATTCTTTTACGGCTTCAGTATGGGTTTATTACCCCACCCAAGCAGCATATGAAGATGATGAAGGTCTCCTCTCTTATAACTGTTCAGCCAACGGATGTAATTTCCGTTTGAGACGAAGCAATAATTCAGCTACTTCATGGCGGTATGAAATTTGGAATGAATCAGGAACTGCCTCAGGAACTACCAATTGTGTTATATCAGGTTCTTTGCTAGATCAATGGAATCTTTTTACTATTACTTATGATCAAAAAACCATGAAGGGTTATGTTAATGGTCAAGAAAAATGTACTTATGATGCAAATCTTGGACCTCTTCAAAAAACCAATACCAACTTATTTATTGGCAGACGCAACAATGCCGACGAAGACTATTTTTATGGCAAAATGGATGAAGCACGCATATATAACCGTGCACTTTCGGTTGATGAAGTAAAAGCTTTGTATAATTGGGCACCTGGGCCGGTGGGGTATTGGCCTATGGATGAAGGTGTAAGTGGAGACGCGAAAACAATTCATGATTTATCCGGATATGGAAATAATGGCTCTACCATTGATGGGGGTAATAACACAGGGATGAATTGTAGTGTGGTTGGAAAAATTGGGAAAGCATGTGAATTTGACGGAGTTGATGATTACATTAATGCCGGCACTTCAACTGTCTTACAGCCTAATACTTATACGTTTGAGGCTTGGGTAAAAATCAGAAAAGTTGCTTTCAATGTTTTAGCTTCTTTTGTGACAGGAGACTATGGTACTATCCACCCTGGTTGGAATTCTAGTAATCCTGGAGTAATTGCAGGTAAATTATACGGCATTAATTATGCCAGTACTCCTATCAATGTAAATGATGGCCAATGGCATCACCTAGCATATGCAGTGGTAGGAACTTCCCAAAATGAGGTTGATTTTGCTAACACAAAATTTTATGTTGATGGCATATTACATGGAGTAAATAGTAGTACTACGACCGGTACTGCAAGTCCAAAAGTCCACTTCTGGATAGGAGGTAATGCTGGGAGCAGAACGTTAAATGGCATCATTGATGAAGTCAAAATCTATAACTATGCCCGGACGCAAGCACAAGTTATTGAGGATATGAACGCTGGGCATCCGATAGAAAGTGTGGAGAACCCCGTACCGAAAACTACGATGTCTTTTGGCGGAAGCGACGAAGCCGACGAGCTCGCCGACGGCGCGGGCGCTCCGCCGATTGCCGAGTGGAAGTTTGACGAGAAGCAGGACACGCTTGCCTACGACTCCAGCGGCAATGCCAACGACGGCACCGTCAACGGCGCGACCTGGAAATCGGGATGTAAACAGGGGGCGTGTTTGGAGTTTGATGGGGTGGATGATTACACGGAATACGGCGATATCCTGGACATGGGAACAAAGGATATGACTATATCGCTTTGGCTAAAAACAACAGTGTCTGGCAGTCAACAGTACGCCCTAAGCAAAGCAAGGGCCTCAAATACAAATTTTCGATATGGCATCGCCACCAACATGGGTCAAGCAAAAATTTTCATTAGGGGTAGCGGGGGGAGCGACGTAATCATTCAAGGAGTTGCAAATGTGGCAGATGATCAGTGGCATTATATTGTTGCAACAATTGATCGAGATGGCGCTGCATCAATTTATGTGGATGGAAAATTTGACGCCTCAGCAAGTATTTCTATCTGGAACGGGCAAGATTTCCAATCTAGTAACCCTTTCAGAATTGGTTCATACACAGCTTCAGATAATGTTGGATTGTTTCAGCCTTTTTCGGGCCAAATCGACCACGTCCGCATCTACGACTACGCCCGTACGCCTGCCCAAATCGCCTATGACTACAATCGCGGTGCACCGGTGGCGCACTGGAAGTTTGATGCGTGCGAAGGAACGACAATCCATGATTCATCCAAAAACGGAAACAATGGAACCTTAATCGTAACAACAGTTGGTGGAAACAGTGCGGGAGTTGGAACGTGCAATACTGCAAATTCCGCCTGGGGCTCCGGCGCTGCCGGGAAATATGGAGCGAGTTTGAATTTTGATGGAGATGGGGATTATGTAGATATCGGAAACATCACACGAAGCGATATTTATACTGTAAGTTTTTGGGCAAAACCCAACGGCTCCTCTGAAAGTTTTCTACAGTTATCATCCAGCGACACAGTAGCAATGTCTGGTGGCACTATGAGCATCGGAGGTTTTGGTACGGAAACGGTATACATTGACGGTAAGGCAACAACAAGTTTCCCAGACAACAATTGGCATCATGTGGTAGTAGTCAGTGGCAGCGCAATCACAGCAAATGATATGAGTATTGGCCGCATTAGCACTAATTATTATTCTGGCCAGATTGATGATGTTAGAATTTTTAACTATGCCCTATCCTCTACCCAGGTGAAAAAATTATTTAATGGCGGGGTGGTGGTGAGGTTTGGAGAGTAAAGTAATAATTTCCAATTTACAAAGACCAATTTTCAATGAATAATCAATTAAAAAATTACCAATTTGACCTAGAAGAAAGAACTGCAAAATTAGCTGAGGCAATTATCGACCTGGTCAAACCCATAAAAATAACTGCTTTTAATAAAAGAATAATTGACCAACTTGTTGGATCCGACGGGTCAATGGGGGTAAATTACTGCGAGGCTAATGAATCTGAAAGCAAGAGAGATTTTATACACAAAATAGGAATTTGCAAAAAAGAAACCAAGGAAGCTAAACATTGGTTGAGGCTTCTGGCCAGGGCAAACCCCGAAAAGAAAGAGCAAATCAAAGAACTTTGGCAAGAAACACAAGAACTTTTGTTGATATTTTCAAAAATTTCTAGGTCATCTAGAAATAAACATTGAGAATTATGAAATTAATCCATACACTGAAAATTGATAATTGGAAATTGTAAATTATGAGTATGCAATCTCTAAAATCTAACATCTATCGTCTTATGTCAAAAATCAAATTGCGAACATGGATTGCCCTTGGCGTAATTGCCGTGCTTGCGCCGATTGCTTTAATTATGCTTTACAAACCGGGCGGAGCTGAGGCTGAGTGGTGGAATGATAGCTGGATGTATAGAAAAAAGATACTGGTTACTAATAACACAACAGCAGAGAATAATGTTTATATTGCTTTTGATGGAGCTGGCGGCCGACCATATTTAGATACCTCGGCATCTGGCAAATTTCAGGTAGATTGTGGAGATATACGTTTTACTAAACAAAATGGGGAACTTCTCCCCTATTATATTAATCCATATATTAATTTAGGCTGTGGAACTTCTTATACTGATATTGATGTTTTTTTTGATACTTTTCCGGCGGGTACACAAGTAATTTATATGTATTATGGCAATTCCAGCGCTCCCAACGGCTTTAATTCTTCTGGATTTGCAACTGAAGCTAGTAATTACACTATCGGGAGCATGGGAAGTGAAGAAAATGCTCCAGGGCCTATTGCCTGGTGGAAGTTGGATGAAGGAGTAGATGATACATGCCCAGGAGGAAGTAATGATGTGTGTGATTCAACTCAAAATGGAAATGATGGAGCAAAAAGCAATGCTGACTGGAAAACTGAAGAGCTTTGTCTGTCAGGAAAATGTTTGTGGTTTGACCAGGGAGATACAATTAATTTTGGCGATCGGGATTATCTAGATTTTGATCGTACTGATGCTTTTTCGGTTAGTTTATGGATGAAGGTTCCTCATGCCGGTATTTATACTTTAGTTTCAAAACAAAATAGTTCATCCCCATACGAAGGCTGGAATATTCAAACAGGTTCAGGTGATTACATTTATTTTCAACTAGTTAATACTTATGGATCGAATACTATTGAAATTCGCACAAGCAACGGTTTGGATTATGCTAATAACCAGTGGCACCATCTTGTGGTTACCTATGATGGTTCTGGAAATGCTTCGGGAGTCAAGGTTTATTTCGACGCGGAAGAACAAGCTATTACCATCACTCAGAACACTTTAACTGGGTCAACTAAAAATTCGATTGATGTTCACCTAGGCACTCGAAATGGTGCGGCTCAACAATACGAAGGTTTCTTTGATGAAGTTAGGATTTACGCTTATGCCCGCTCGGCGACTCAAGTGAAGGTTGATTATAACTTTTATGCTGAAGTTTTGGGGGTAAAAACACAGAAATATTTATCAGAAGGATTAGTTGGATATTGGAAGATGGATGAAACAAGCTGGACCGGTGCAGCCGGAGAAGTCAAAGATGCCTCTGGGAATGAGCATAACGGGACTGCCTCGTGTTATGGAGTAGGATGCAGCGTACCCACTACCGGTGCAGGTAAATTTAGCAATGGCGGAATTTTTGATGGAAACCAGCATTATGTCAATACCCCCTTAAGCACTAATAATCTTTCTACACCGATAACTGTATCTGCTTGGGTAAAAATTTCAGATTTAACAAAAAGATATCAACCAATTGTTTCAGGTTATTCCGGGGCAGGTGATAGATGGGATTTATATTATTATTGGAACGCAGGCTCTCAGAACAAATTTGAGTGGATATATCATAATGGCCCTTATATATCTACACCAGCGATAGTTGGAGAAAATCGATGGCATTTGGTAACAGTTACGCATGATGGTAATGCAGTAATAATATTTCTAGATGGCCAACAGATGGGCAAGGGTACCACCACTAGAAATGTTAGTACAGGAGAAACTATAAAAATTGGGGGCAGACCAGATGAGAGCCTTAAAGGCAACGTTGACGAAGTCCGTATCTACAACCGTGCCCTATCAGAAAAAGAGGTTAAGGATCTTTATAATTGGGCTCCAGGACCAGTACTCCACCTTCCATTCGATGAAAATTCTGGCACTTCAACTTCTTACGACAAATCTGGTAATGGGCTTAATGCCACACTTACTAGCATAACCCAAAACGACTGGGTTCCCGGAAGATTCGGCAGCGCATTAAACTTCGATGCATCTGAAAATTATGCCACCATAACAAATACCAGTCTTATTGATATGAACGAGGGCCTGAAAAATGCCGTTACATATTGTGCTTGGATTTATGCTCGATCTGATGGACAGAATGGTTATGGACAAGTATTCAGGAAAGGCTCGGAGATCTATATACAAACTCAAAATCTCAAACAACAAATGGGCTATCTTGATATTCAAGGAACAATTGATCTGGCGGCTACTGATGCTAGCCTGGTTGTTTCAAACGCAATTCCTGTCAATACATGGAACCATATCTGCATGACCTATGAAGATGATGACGATGACGAGCTAACTTTGTGGATAAATGGAATCAATAGAGGATCAAGCACAGCCGGTGACGGTTCCCCCAATACTGATACAGACAATATTTTGGTTGGTGGCGGCTCTGCAAACCGTTTTGACGGCTATATTGATGAATTTAAAATATATAACTATGCCCGCACTCCACAGCAAATTGTTGAAGACATGAACGCCGGCCACCCAACAGGAGGTTCCCCAATAGGTAGCCAAGTACTATACTGGAAATTTGATGAACAGTATGGAACAACAGCATATGATTCTATTGGAAACGAAAATGGAATAGTAGATAGTAACTTAACTTGGAAAACTGAATCTAAGTGTAAAGTTAATGGATGTTTATTGTGGGATGCTGCAGGAGAAGAAGTAAGCATAGCAACAGCAAATGATAGTGAGGTTGATTTTAATGGGAATGAGCCTTTTTCAGGTAGTGCGTGGGTATATGTTACTACCATGCCTGGTTCTTCCGAAAAAGATGCTATTATCGCCAAATGGGATGATACAAATAACATGGCAAATTACAGATTATATCTGGAGAATGATGATGCTGATACAACAGGTAATTTTGGAGTACAGATATATGATGAGTCCGCTTCACAAGCCATTACTGCCTCCCAAGCAAATGATCAGATATCACAAAATACCTGGTATCATGTGGCTTTTACCTTTAATGGCGGGACTGCGGGAGCAATGGGAGATTTAAAATTGTATGTTGATGGGAAATTTGTAGGACAAAATAGTACCAATGGATCTTTTCTCGGGCTTGAGGATAAAGCAAGTGATTTTACTGTTGGTGAATATGATGCTGATGATACTGTCGCTACTAACACTGCCTTCGCCGGTTATATCGATGAAGTCAAAATCTACTCCTCTGCACTGACAGAAGACCAAATTAAAATAGATATGAACGCAGGTTCAGCCATAAACTTAGGCACCGGCCAAAATGAGGCGAATAATTTAACAGATGGAGCTGGGAACCCACCTGTGGCTTATTATCCTATGGATGAAAACACAGGTTCCTCATATACTTACGACCACTCAGGCAATGGACTTAACATGACTTTAGTTTATATTGATAATTCAGACTGGGTTCCGTGTAAATTTGGCAGCTGTCTTGATTTTGACGGAACTTCCGAATATGCATGGTATCAGGACACAACTGGTTCTGTTCTGGATATTACTGACGCCATCACGGTTGAGGCATGGATAAAATCCAGAGCAAATCAAGGAAAGTATACCCGTATTGTTGATAAAAGCTATCAAACAGCCTGGACATTCTCTTCTAGAGGAACGGGGACAAACAACCTAAGCGTTTGGATCAATAACGCCGAACGCGCGTATACTTCAGATGATGTTTTTTCCAATAATAAATGGGCTCATGTTGCCTTCACTTATGACAAAAATGCAGGTGGAACTGACGAAGTTAAAATTTATGTCAACGGCACCCTTGTGGCATCAGGAGATTATTCTACTGCCATCGGAACCAATGATTCAAGACTTGCTATTGCTAATCTCTACGGTGGAGCATATCGCTTTAACGGGCTCATTGATGAAGTCAAAATTTACAACTATGCCCGTACTCCCGCCCAGATCGCCTACGATTACAATCGCGGCAAACCGATTGCACACTATCTCTTTGATGAATGTCAAGGTACAACGGCATACGATTCCTC
Source organism: uncultured Gammaproteobacteria bacterium (assembly GCA_964607795.1). Lineage (GTDB taxonomy): Bacteria > Patescibacteriota > Microgenomatia > UBA8517 > UBA8517 > DYGT01. The sequence goes on along the minus strand of CAZSLA010000001.1, from coordinate 50,556 downwards.
AGGAAACGGTTATAATGGAACAATAATTCCAGGTGATACTTCAGGTGATAATGACACCGTAGGAACATGCAACAGCGGAGACGCCACTGAGATGTGGAATGACGGGACAACGGGAAAATTTAATGGAAGTCTTGGTTTTGATGGAACGAATGATTTTGTAGATGTAGGGAGCGGCCCCTCTATTGTATCTACTGTTTCTTTCTGGGTTAAACCAACAACATCTACAGAATATTTTATTGATTTAAATGGAACCGATTATGTGTGGGTAAACAACGGAACAGTAACAGCAAACGGTTTTGGGACAGAAACAATTTATGTAAACGGAAAGCTAACAACAACTTTAGCTACCGGTTCATGGCAGCATGTGGCAGTAACTACAACAGCGGGCTTAAATGCCACTGATCTAGATATCGGGAGAATTGAGGGTGTGGGATATATGGAGGGAAATATCGATGATGTAAGGATTTATAATTATGCCCTCTCCCCCACCCAAATTAGGAAGGTGATAAACCAAGGTGCGGTAAGATTTGGCCCGGATGAAGGTAGCCCATGATATTAGCAATATCCTACTGGTAATTGTTTAACCAGATAACATAATCTATTCCGTCAACTTTACCGTTATTATCAAAGTCTCCAACACCTGATCCGCCATCTGTTTGCTGATTATAGTGGTCGAGCCAGATAGCATAGTCTTGTTCATCAACTTTATGGTCAGAATTAGCATCACCAGGGATTGAAGTGGGAGTGGATGTTGGGGCCTGAGTAGGGCCGGGAGTTCCAATACGATATTCATATGCTCCTATGTCCGGGGCAGAACCTTGCGGACGGAGAACCCCTTCATAGTCATCCCAAACACATAATTCCGTCGCTGCCATAACTGGATTTATACAGGTTCCTAAACTGGTTCCAACATCAATAGCAGGAGAATTTGCCTGTAAATGAAGGTTGCCTGTGGTCGCATCTTGAAATACGCTACTTATTAATCCCGATTTAAGGTTGTTGGATTGGATTGCGGGACTGCCACGAAGAGTATTCTTTCCGTCCCAAGTCAGGAAAATATTGTTTCGAAGATCTGTATTGGTATCATTCTGAAGTACAACAGCTCCATCCGAAAAGGTGCCCAAAATAGTGTTATTGTATATTTTATTATCCTTAGGATCTGTATTTCCCCAATAGCGAGTAATCCAGATGCCTGTTCGCTCTGTCCGCTGCTGATCGCTATAGATAATGTTGTTCCGGATGATGTTTCCGTCCCCGCCAATATCTGTTATGCCCCAGAACGTATTGTGAAGAATATTATACTCAACGACATTATCCCCTGCGTTTTTCCCCATAATTTCTTCAAAAAGAATCCCGCCGTTGACAATGTCGTGAATAATATTCTTGCTAATGATATTGTGGTTTCCCAATACACTGATACCAAAGCCACCATTAGTATTACCTCCGGGTACTGAAGCATTACCATGGATTGCGCTGTGGTATACTTCATTGTTTTCAATCCTGTTGTAATCCCCGTTGAGTTGGATGCCGTGTTCATCGTTTCTGTGGCAAACAATATCATGAACATACCACTCGGCAGATGATCCGTTCTTACTGTAAATGCAGAACTCTCCATTGCCATAGCTCTCCACTCCGCTGACTTCCCAGTGGCTCGAGTCTTTAAAAGAAATAATACCGTTCCAATGTTCAACAAAAATAATACCTTTGGAACTCATCCGATCCTCTGTGGATTCCCAAGGTTTTAGACCAAGAATAACAGGATTTGTTGGTTCTGGAAGTGCACGGGCCTCTGACAAATCCTGACCAATGATCCGGACATAATCTATCTTTCCATTCCAATCGTCAAAAGCTGCTGTTTCTACTCCTCCGTAGTACTGATCTCCTGTGTATGTCCCGCGGATGACTGCACGCTGGTTAGGATAATTTGATACAGTAATCGGCTGCTGAGTCGTGCCGGAGCGAACAAACCGATTCCCTCCCCACTGAGTCATTTTGTACTCCCCTTCTTTAAGAAGACACGTATCGCCTGGATAAAGAGCATTTAAACACTTCTGTATTGTCTTAAACGGCAAAGAGTCGCTGCCATTATTTGCATCATTACCTTGGGGCGAAACATAATAGGTTGATGCGTAAGTAATTGTAGGAAAAATGAAAAAGAAAGATGAAAAAAGAATAAGATTAATAAATAATTTTTGGATATATCTCACTAACTTAAGTATACATGGATAATCAATAATTATATATTTCCTTTTCCCTAAACCAAAGTTTACGTTCAAACTGAGCTTCTTTTTCATTGCCCGAAGCATGGACGATATTTCTAGCTGGACGCTTAAGCATATTGGCTATATGGGCAGACTCCAGGCTATAATCCCCACGGATGGTACCAGGCAAAGCCTCAGAGGGAAAAGTGTGACCCACCATTTTGCGTACCAATGATATGGCCCCTGACCCCACCCAAAGCATGGCAAATACAGGGCCACTACTTAAAAACTCCATGTTCCATTTCCGGATCATTTTGCCGATTTTGATAGGATCCCTGGTGCCCAAATTTTCGCGAACGTCCAGCCCGTACTTTTTATAATTTTCTAAGGTTTTTTCACCCACAGTCTTGAGATAGGCTTTATCATTCACATAGTGCTTACCCACGGTTATCTCATCTACCCAGATGAGCTTTGCCGCCGAAAGCTTAAGCCCCACCCTTTCAAAGCGCGAAATCACATCACCGATGATGCCGCGTTTTACACCATCCGGCTTGATCAAAACTACCGTGTATTCTTCAGTGATTTCGTTTTTCATTTGTAGTAATTGTAACTTGATTAATGGAAATTGTAAATTAAAGATGAAAAAGGAGCCTCAGATTTATACGGCCCGATGACTGCCAAAGACATCCTTTGGGACTTAAAATGGTGCTTTGCTACAGCAATCACATCCTCCAGGCTTACCTTGTCTATCGCCTTTATCATATCTTCTGGAGTGATAATCTCGCCAATGAGAAGCTCATTCACGCCATAGATTTCCCCCACTTCACTTGTATCCTCCAGGGACAGTGCAAGATGGCCTTTTAAAAATTCTTTTGCCTTTATCAGCTCTTCGGTCGTAATTTTTGCGGCTTTAATATCGGTCATTTTTGTGTATTCAGCCAAAATCACCTTCAAAGCCTCTACGGCTTTACCCGGCTCTACACCGGCATACGTTTGGAAAGAGCCGGTATGGATATAATTAAAATTGCTGGTTTTTACGGCATATGCCAGGCCACGGCGCTCGCGCACCTCAGTGAACATTCGGCTGCTCATGCCGCCGCCCAGAATTGCCCGCAGGACGTCTTCGGCAAAACGCATTTTTTTGTCTTTTAAGCCGATACCGCGAAAACCCAAAAGCATATGTGCCTGATCCGTTTTTTTGTATTCGATGCGAATACGAGGACTGCTAGATTTTAGATGATAGACATTAGATTTTTGGATTTTCTCCTTGCCTTTTTTCGGCTCTAGTGTCAAATATCTAGCCGCCAATCTCTTTGCATGTTTAGCCTCTACCCCTCCCGCGATCGTAACCAGCATATTTTTGGGCACATAGAAATTTCTCTGATACTGCAAGAAATCCTGGCGCACGACTGTATCAATTGTCTCTTTTGTACCAATGACTGTGTGTTCTAGGGGCGTAGCTTTAAACACCTCTTCCTCGTAAATATTATAAATATGCTGCACCGGGGTATCACGATACATGTCCAGCTCCGCCTTGATCACTCCCTTTTCCCTGGACACTTCTGCTTTGGGGATCAGGGGATTAAAGACCATATCGCTTAAAATGTCCACCGCATCATCAAATCTAGAAACGGGAGCTTTGATGTAAAAACCCGTCATTTCTTTACCGGTGAAAGCGTTTTGCTCGCCGCCGAAATTATCAACTGCCTCGGAAATTGCTTTAGCACTGGGGTGCTTAATACTCCCTTTAAAAACAATATGCTCAAAAAAATGGGCAATACCGGCCTTACTCCTGGGCTCGATGCTGCTTCCTACATTTGCCCAGATGGTGACTGTAGCGGATGCTACAGCAGGCATGGGGATGATAATTACGCGCAGGCCATTAGTTAGCGTGTACTTTTGGTAATGCATGAAACTTAGTATAGCAAATGTGTTACATTTATTTATGCACCATAAAAAACAGAGGGCCGAAAATATCGACAATGTCCTCAAGCTTCCGATTTATAAATCCATCTACCACCGCTTGCCTTGGTTAATCGTAGGCCTCATAGGGGGTATTATTGCCTCCAAAATAGTAAAAAATTCCGAAGCAGTGCTCTCAGAAAATCTAATCCTGGCCACTTTCATTCCTTTGATTGTTTACATCAGCGACGCTGTAGGCACGCAAATGGAAACTTTTGTAATCCGCGACATGGCCCTCCACCGCGTAAAATTTCTAAATTACTTTATCAGACAACTAATTGTTGTCACCCTCATCTCCACAATTCTTGCCTTAACTCTTTTTTTATATTTAGCAATCAACAATAACAAGCTTAGTATAGCTTTAGTTCTCGGGCTTTCGCTATTTTGCGCAATTGTTTCTTCCCTTTTTTCCGGGCTCATTGTCCCCTATCTCTTTAGAAAAATCAGGCTTGACCCGGCCAATGCCAGCGGCCCGATCGCAACCATCATCCAAGACTTGGTGTCCGTCACCATATACTTTTCCATTGCCAACAGCTTACTTTAAAGAAAGGCACTACATTTTTCCCGGCACACGGATGTTAAGAACACGAAGCCCGTTTTGTAAAACCTGAGAAGCCGCCGCGGTCAATGCAAGACGAAACTCATCATCTCCAATTTTCAAGGCTGCATAAAAAGTATTAAAATTTTGCGCCAAAGCGTATAGATAATTGGCAAGAAAATTCGGGGCAAAGCCAAAGGCCGCGCTTGAAAGAATTTCAGGAAAGTGGACGAGGGCTCTAAGGATGGCAAGCTCCTCGGCCGCAAGCGCCCTGCCCTGAAATTTGTGTGCAAATTGCGAGTCAAAGGCTGGAGATCCGTTTTTCTCAAGCACAGAATTTGCCCGCACGGCGGCGTATTGGACATAGGGTCCGCTATTACCATCCATGCTCAGGGCCTCCTCCCAGACAAAGTTGATATCACTTGTGGGCGCGTGTTTGAGGTCAAAATATTTAATGGCTCCTATGCCGACTAGCTCACTGATTTTATTTTTCTCATCCTCGGTCATGTCTTTGCCTACTTGCGCCCCGTCTATGAGCATACGCGCTTTTTGAGTAGCTTTTTGCAAAAGTTCCTCAAGTTTGATCGTCGTACCTTCACGCGTCGACATCTTTTTGCCGCTCAGAAGAAAAAGGCCGTGGGCCACATGTACCAAGTCAACCCCCTGTGTCCAGCCCAGCTTTTTGCTTGCGGCAAAGACCTGCCGGAAGTATAGCGTTTGCTCGGCTCCGACTTCGTAGATGATGAGCTTTGGCTCAAAAGCCTCAAGTCTATACTTAACTGTTGCTAGGTCGCGGGTAAAATAAGTGGTCGCACCGTCGGACTTTAAAAGCATGGCCGGCGACATATTGGGCAAATCCATGATCAAGGCCCCTTTACTTTCGTAAGCCAAGCTCTTTGCTTTGGCCTCGGCAATAACTGAGGCCATTTTATCCTCATAGAAGCTCTCTCCGAATTTATGGCCTATTTGTACTCCCAACAGCCTATAGATCCGCTCAAATTCGACCATTGAAATCTCCACCGCGCTTTGCCACATAGCCCGCGCTTCCCCATCTCCGGCTTCCAATTTTTTAAACCAGGCCTTTGCCTCTTCGCGCATACTCTCATCCTTTTTGGCTTCGACAGCATAATCCACATAAAGCTTTTCCAGATCATCAACCGAGAGATGTTTGATGTCTAAATTATTTTTTTTGACCGCCGCCAAAATCATGCCGAACTGCGTACCCCAATCCCCCAGGTGATTGTCACCAATGACTTTATAACCCAAAGCGGCATATAGATTACTGAGGGCACTGCCGATCGTGGTTGAACGCAAATGCCCGACAGAAAAGCGCTTGGCGATATTGGGCGAGGAATAATCAATCACTACAGTCTGGTCATTTCCCAATTTACTTTTTCCAAAGTCATCTTTTTGGTTAAGGACAAAAGAAACATTCTCCAAAAGGGCACTTTGGGCCAGGGTGAAGTTGATGAATCCCGGCCCAACAACCTGAATTTCTGATACTATATTTTGTAGTTTATCATCTTGTTTTATAATTTGATATATTTTATCTGCAACTACTTTTGAGTTGGGAAACTTGAGGGCAACACTCGTGGCATAATCGCCATATGCCTCCACCACTGGCTTATGGAGCTTGATTTCAGACACCTCCAAACCCAAGCTTGCAACTACTTCTTTGATTGCTTCTGTAATTAATTCTTGGTACATAAAATAAATATATTATAATAGCGTATCACAATGAAATGAGAGGACTACCAAAGGCGGACCTTGTTCCCCGCGGAAATGCCTCTCTTTTTATTTCTCGGATTTCACTTTAAGCTTTTCCTTTTGGAGCAATAATCTTGTAAGGTTTACCCTTACTTTCCAAACATTCAATTAGGCAATGAAAATCTCCATCCCCCGATGCTATTATGGCCTTATCATAATTTTTGTATTCGATCATCGTGCGCAAAACTAGCTCAGCATCCACATTACCTTTAATTTTTACTTTGTAAATACGTATAAAGAGCTTGATTGCCATGAACATATCCGATAAACAAATAGGTTTTCTTGCCCTGGCTTTTTACACCAAGATTCAAGTTCTGGCTATCTATAAATGCATAATTTGGTTTCGTGCTTATAATCGTTGTGCCCCTGGGAGGAATCGAACCTCCAGCTACGGTTCCGGAAACCGCTGTTTTGTCCATTAAACTACAAGGGCGTGAGCAATATTACTTCCAATTTTAGCACAAAAATGCCCTACGCCTCCCCTCCATCAAGAATTCTGATGAATTGGATTTGTAGGGCATGCCCGTTTGCAGGATCTACGAAGGTCTTTCTTCGATTGCCTGCCTAGGCTCCGCCTTTGTACGCCGCAAATGCAAATTCAATGCGGGCTTACCCAGAGACGGAAGCCTAAAGCTTGGCCTCAAAATCTTTGCCAAGCGCCCGCGCAAGGACTCGACACAGCATTCAATGTTCTCAACAACCGCATTATATGCAACAGCGACGATTGCGGTCGCGAGCATGACAGCCGTTGAGGCATAGGGATCGATCACCGTCAGGTCGTGCCAGCTGCGCGTCTTAACAGGGACAAGTCCGCTAGCAACAAAACCAAGTGTAATCAAGAGCATCTCTACCTTCTGAGCAGAACGCTCAAAAAGAAACGAGGTAAGATGCAAGAAAAACGCACCGCTTGTAAATGCGGAAGCATAGTTGTACATCTTTGGATCACGGAACAAGAGACATATAATCCCCGTTATCAACGCCGGGATCCAAATCAGAACCTGAAACAATCTGATTAAAGGATCCCTGTTGTTGATCTCTCTCTGGTTCATGATTTCTCCTCCTCGTCTGAATCTCAGGCTCCTGGGGCTTGCAGCCCTCGGCCAAAGCCTGAGCAAGGTCATTGAGTAGAACTTCGTTCATTATTGAACGGCTTCGAAGAAGCTTCAAAAGAGCTTTATAGTCGCCTTTGTCAATAGCATCTACAAGCTCTGCTGGAACATTATGCCTCTCGAGGACTTCGCGGTCCAGATTGGTTTTTAGGAAGTGAACCTCAAGCTCAACGCGCAGATCTGCATAACTGCTCTGCACGCGTTGATTGAGGTTCATTTTCAGAGTTGTCAGAGTTTTGCAAAACCACGCAGCATCCCTCTGCGGCGGCGGCTCAATCTGGGACTCCCCAGGTACAACTGCCACCCCATCCTGGGTATCAGCCTGTTGCAGCTTGGGAATTTCTAGCCTTAAACCATCTGCCCCAGCTCCACCCGAGTAACCTCCCCTCGTGCTTTCTTTAGATAGAGAGTGCTGAACCGAAGTCAAGGTGGGTTCAGGCGCTTGGATTGTGCTCGGCGGTTCGACTGATGCGTCCGACCCCTGGGACTTTCTCATGTCCACAAAATCGTAGACAATCAAAAGGAAAAACCAGAAGTTCAAAAACCCCAAAAGCACCCAGGCCATAGGTGGGTACTCATACAAACGGACGAATGTCACGGGCACAATGGCGATATATGGCACCATAATCAATATCACCTCGCGCCGACTGCGGGATGGCTCGGCAAAGGCAAAGACGCCCGAGCGAATGACGAACAAAAACACCACCAATCCCAAAAGTGCTGTGTGACCGTTCTTCCAGACCCCCAGCCACCAGAAAGACACGGCTGCCAGGAAAACAAAAAGCCAACACGAAACATCAAAAACCAGCTCTGCCGTATTGGACTTGAGCTTGGGGAGTGCGTTCATTTGACTCTCCTTTTTGAATTTGAAACGAGCTAACGGGAATGAGCGAATGATAGCAAAATATTGTCCTATAGTCAATCAATTACCTTCCAAACCCTACCATCGGTAACAAGTTCAAAATAGGAATTCACATCTGTGCGATATATTTGGGCACCATGTTCGCCAAGCATGTCCAGTACTTCCCTGTGCGGGTGGCCCCAGGAATTTTTTCCCACGCCTATAAATGCCACCTCCGGGCGCGCCGCCTGTAAAAACGCTTTGCTAAGCCCATTCCTACTTCCATGGTGCGGTACTTTTATAAGCTCAACGTCCCTCACTTTGCCCAGAGCAAGGATTTTGCCTTCTGTCTCCGGGCCAATATCGCCGGTAAACAAAGCCTCAAAATCCTTATATTGAAGTTCAAAAACTACGGAAAAATTATTGGGGTCATCATTGACATCAAGTGATGCCAATGCTTCATGGCTCGGCCACAAGATATCTAAAGATATCAAACCTACTCGCACCTTCCTGCCGGCAAATGGCCGGATAACCTGGATGCCCAGATCCCCCACCATCTTTTCTATCACTTGGTATTCCTCACTGCTAGAACCCAAGCTCGAAGCCACAAGTGCTTGCACTTGATAGCGCTCAAGTACAGCATCCATCCCGCCGTAGTGGTCCTTTTGCGCGTGGGTCAAAACTACAAGCTCAAGCGTCCTGTCCCAAAAAGGCATGTATCTTGTGAGACAGTCCAACACCTTGGAACCCGGCCCGCTATCTACCAAAACCTGAGCTTGTTTATGCATCAGCAAAAAGGCATCACCCTGGCCCACGTCGCAGGCCACGATATGAAGCCTGTCGTCAGGCCAGGAAAAAATAACCAAAAACAAAAGACTAATGACTAGAGTCAAAAAAGTTAGCAGCTTTTTATTCATTTAAAAAGAAGCCCCAATCACTACCTTAACAAAAACAAATGTCAAAGGATACACTAAAGATAAAACAAGCCCCGCCGGCCCGGTAGCCATCAAAGCCAAAATGCCGGCAAGCATGCCCAAGATGGTGATGTACGGGATAGTCCACAAAACCAGGGCATTGATAAAGGGCGAAAATGGGTTAAGATCGCCAAAGGTAATAAACAAAAGCGGCGCCACACCCACCTGGGCAGCCAAAGAAGTAGCCAGACCTTCGCGAAAAATGCCAGGAACAAAGTATAATAAACGGTTAAATACTACTCCAAACTTTATCAGAGATGCGGTTGCCAAAACCGAAAGCTGAAAGCCCAGATCAGAAATATACAAAGGCTTAAATAAAAGCATAAGGATGACGGAAAGCATTAGTCCCCGCCACGCGTCATACACTCGCCCCAACTTTTGTGCTGAAAAAACGATGCTCCCCATGATCGAGGCTCGGACAATTGGAGCCTCAAAGCCACTTAAAAGCGCATACAGCCAAATACCGCAAACGGCAATTATCACCGCTCGCCTGCGGTTCATCACCTGTACCAAGGCTTCCATTAAAAAGCCCGCAACCAAAGTTACATTCATGCCGGATGCCACCACTACATGCAGTGTGCCGGTTTTTTTAAGATCCTGCCAAAAGCTATTGGGTATATCTTTTTTGCTGCCCATAACAATGCCCGCCACCAGGCTTGCATGCGGCTCGGGCAAAGCCTGTTTGTAAAAACTAATCAGCCTATTTCGAAGCTTAAAAATAAGCCCATTAGTAGGTGTATGGGCGATAATTGCAGCATCGTTTAATTTTCCCTGGGAGTAAACTCCCTCAATTGTCACCCGATCCCCGTAGCTCACTTCCGGGTACCTTGGTAAATTTATCGAAATGCCATGGATTTTTAGACTTTGAGCATTCTCATAAAAAATGGGCTCCGAGCCAACGCGTCCGGCCAAAGCCAGCCTTTTGCCCTCCAGACCTTGTAAATAATTTTGTCGGGTTTGGACTTTCAACAGGCTGTAAGCCAAAATCAAAGCCAGGATTAGCCAAAGTGTCTTCATGTCAGTAAACGGTCAGGAGATCTTCGTTTCTTTCAAAGACATTTGCTTTCAAAATCTTTTTCTCTAAAAGCTCATTAATATTTGAGTAAGGCCTTTGTTCAATGATATTTTGAGCAGTAACAGGGCCAATTCCCCACAATTTCTCTAGCTCCGACTGGCTTGCGGTATTAATATTTGTAAGCTGGGAACCTGATCCTATGCTCAATGGATCGGCATCTGAAGTCTCCCCCAAAGTGTCGTACCCCCCGTAAGAATTATTAGCACTTAAAGCATCTGACTGCTCATCGATTTTGGGAATATAAATCTTTTGGCCATCGGTTAATTTGCTTGCCATGTTTAACACCTGATCCACCCAATCGGTATTTGCTTCCTCCGAAAGCCCTCCGGCCTTGTCAATGGCATCCACCACACGTGCATTGGCATCCATTTCAAATACCCCGCCCGAGTTCACAGCTCCAGTTACCTGGACAATTACTTTGCCCTCGTGAAAATTGGCAGCTTCATCAATCACCTGGATTGCGGGCTCATTATGCAAAGAAGAAAACAAAAGATAAATCCCCAAGCCGCTTAAAATTGCACCCATAAGGGCTAAGACTATCTGTATGCGGTGCCTAAACACAACGCCTTGCCAGTCCATCTTGGATTATTAATATTAATTGTAGTACAATAGTTAGTAATGAAGAAAGCAATTTCTATAGCAATCCTGGGCCTATTTGTGTTTTTGGCTGCACCCAGCCACACACAAGCCTCCGAGGGCCTGATTGAGCTTCGCAATGTTGAGGGTGAACAAGCTCGCTGCTTTGCCCTAAGCGCCATTATGCAGGACCTTAATTATAATATTCTAGTCACCTGCCGCGATATCACCTACCCGGGCGGCACAGATGTTTTTAATTATATTGTCTGGGCAAACCCCATCGGCAGTGACAAGGCTGAAAAACTCGGATCTGTGGGCCTGGGCAAGGTAAAATTTGAAACATCCACGGCCTTTTCCAGCCTGTTTATCACCAAAGAACGGAGCGAACGAGTAAATGCACCCACAGGCCCCACAGTCATGCAAGGTGGCGTGCAGCGCATACCGCTTTTGGAAAACGCGCAAATCGGAGAGCTTGATGAGGCTGAATTGCCAGAGCTTACACCCACGCCAGCACCGCAAAACGGCGGCGGACTAAATATCCTTCGCATCGGAGGCGCTTTTGCCATTGCCGCAATTTTAGGCATCATTCTTTTAATCTTTATCCTCACGCGGCCTTAATCTACCACAAAATTGATAATTTTTTGCGGAATGACAATCTCTTTGGTCTCTTTGCCCTGAATGTATTTTCTGATCTTTTCATCTTTGCGGGCATGCTCCACCAAGGCGGCTTTATCCTGGGCAAGTTCCAAGGACACAGCCATAGTTGAGCGCAGCTTGCCGTTGACCTGAAGGACTATGGTAATGGTTTCGTCAACCACAAGCTCGGGGTCGAATTGAGGCCAACTGGCACGGTGAATACTAAACTCCTCACCCAAAAACTCGGTCCATAGTTCTTCGCACATATGGGGCGTAAACGGAGCCATGAGCTTGCACAAAACCACAAGCGATTCGCGGGTAATAGCCGCGGGCTTTTTTTTCATCTCATTGACAAGCTCCATAATCGCAGCTATGGCTGTATTGTAAGCAAAGCCTTGCATGTCTTTGGTAACCTTTTTTATAGTTTGATGGATTTTGATAGATAGCTTTGCCTCATCATGCTGATTTTGATCATCGGCAGCTTTACGACTGAATCTCCGATTTTGATCGGAGTCCCGAGGAAGTAAAGAACTGATGCCAGAATCAACAAACAAGTTCCAAACGCGTTCAACAAACCTTCTTGCCCCATCGATTCCGGTATCACGAAAGTCCGGACTACTATCCATAGGCCCCATAAACATGAGATAAAGCCTCAGTGCGTCCGCTCCGTATTTGTCAATATATTCATCGGGGTTGACCACATTTCCCCTTGACTTACTCATTTTGGCTCCGTCTTTTATCATAAGGCCGTGGGCAAAAAAGCGCGGGAAAGGCTCTTCAAAGTCAATAAGCTTCAAGTCATAGAGTACTTGTGTTACAAACCGCGCGTACATAAGGTGTAATACTGCGTGTTCTGCACCGCCAAAATATAAATCTACAGGTAACCAACGTTTTGTTATACCCCCATCAAAAGGTTCGTTACTGGCACTATCTGCATCAATTGAAGTGTATCTTAAGAAATACCAGGAAGAATCAAGAAATGTATCTGAGACATCGGTTTCTCTGCGAGCAGGTGCCCCACATTGAGGACAAGTGGTTTCGTAAAACTCTGGATGATCTGCCAAGGGCCCACTCCCCATTCCCTTGGGTTTGTAGTCATTAATTACGGGCAGTTTAACCGGCAAGTTATCATCGGGATACCAACCTGCGTGTTCCCAGTCAGTCTGCTCTGAATGCAGGAGTGATTGGACCGAGGAATTAGTTGATTTTTCTCTGTCATTGCTAGTAAACCATGACCTGCCAGCCTGGGCGCAAGCATCGCAATAAATCATCGGAATAGGAGGACCCCAATAGCGCTGTCTTGAGATAAGCCAGTCACGTAAATGGTAGGTCGTATGACGTTGACCCCATCCCTTCTCCTCAATGTGATCCATTATCTTTACAGACGCCTCACGGGTACTTAGGCCGTCTAGAAAATCGGAGTTAATCATAACCCCTTCTTTCTCCTCTACCTGATCTATACTTACAATTTCACCCTTATCACCGTCCGAGCCAACCACCACCCGCTTGATTGTGATGCCAAAGGCGCTTGCAAACTCAAAGTCACGCTTGTCATGCCCAGGTACACCAACAACCGCGCCTGTACCAAAATCTGCGAGCACAAAATCAGAAATCCAAATAGGCATCAGATAGTTGTTTAATGGATTTACTGCGTATAAGCCGGTAAATACTCCTGTTTTTGTCTTTGCTTCCTCTTTTCTTTGCTGTTCTGTTTTGGCAAGAGATTTATTGATATATTCAGATACCTTTTGTTTTGATTTGCTACTGACCTTATCTACCAGGTTATCTCGAGCATATTCCGGAGAAACAACAATAAACGTCGCCCCAAAATTTGTGTCTGGCCGGGTCGTGAAGCAGGTAATCCCTACACTTTTTCCTTTAATTGTGTAGGCTATGTTAATGCCCTCTTTCCTACCTATCCATTCCAGCTGGGCCTTAACAACACGCTCAGACCAATCTATCTTGTCAAGGTTATCAAGTAATCTGTTCGCATAATCGGTTATCCGGAAAAACCATTGACTAAGGTCTCGCTTTTCCGGAATAGAGCCACAACGCTCACATATCCTTATACCCTCGGGCAGATCTTTAATTGAATCATAGCCTTGTGGCATCTTTCCTGCTTGAGCTGGGGTGACTATCTGCTCGTCGGCAAGAACAGTCTTGCATGAGGGACACCAATTGACGGACGCTTGCTTTTTATATGCAAGACCCGCCTTAAATAAAACTACAAAAAGCCACTGTGTCCATTTATAATAATCTATATCAGAAGTAGTCACTGTCCGCGTCCAGTCGTAGCCATGCCCTATATCCTTGAATTGTTCCTTGTAGTGCTCTAAGGCTCTGGCAAGCATGGCCTGAGGCGTTGATTCTATTTTAATTGCATAGTTTTCAGAGTGAATTCCAAATGAGTCAAACCCTATCGGTTGAAAAACGTCTTTTCCCTGCATCCGCATAAAACGCCCATAGACATCACTTCCAGTCGAAGAAAAGATTGTGCCTACATGCACACCTTCTGCTGAAGGATATGGAAACATCCACAGATTATAGAAAGGATCCTTTGCCTTAGTCATACTTTTTGGCGCAAACACTCCATCTTCCTCCCAGTGCTTTTGCCACTTGGCTTCTATTTGCCTATGGTTATACTTAATATTCATTGAAACTTGATTTAGTAATTTTAGTCTATCTATGGGTTTATCGCAAGGAAAAATACTAAATACCAATTCCTTGGGCTAAAAGTAGCTATTGAAATCCATAGCAATTTGAATGTGCGGCTGCTAATAATATTTCTTACCTCATTATTTATAAAAAATTTTTAACGCAACTTAAGCTTATTAATTTGCGGAAATATATTATTTTTTGTATAAATTTCTTCTAATTTAATTCCTTTATGTATCGACAATAATTATCCACAATAATATTTACGCATTTGGTATTTTCCTATAATTTTATCATTAAACGCACCTCAAATTGCATGCGTATATTTTAAAAGTAAAATTTTTATGAGATAAACTGAAAAACAGATTTGCGTTTATTACTAGGCTACATCCTATGCGGAAATTATGTTATATGGGTGAATGAAAACCTTATTTTCCCATCTCAACCATTTACTATCGGAGATCAATTCTGTCATCCAATGTTAATCAAATGTGGGTTAAGTACTCTAAATTCCCTCTTGACGAAGCCTACAAAAGAATTAATAATTGTATAATCATATCTAATTTATATAATCTACACTCAAATGACTGCCACACAATTTTCAGAAAAAAATATTACTTCAGTAATTTATCCTGCTTTCCGAAGGCATTTAGAAAGCTTGCACATTAGCGACAGAAGCATCCGTAATTACAAATCCGATTTTGACCATTTTGTCCGCTGGCTCATAGTGAGCCTTCCAAGAACAGAAATGCTTGACAAAGTAATTTTAACTTTGGACGAAAATACAATTAATAGTTATAAGCAATTTCTGCTTTCCTCCCAGACCCCGCGCCTGACCATTAACCGGCGCTTGACGAGCATCCGCCACTTGGCTACTTATCTTTTGGGGCACAACTACATTGGAGCGGATTTTTCCAAAAGCATTAAAAACGTGGGAAGTAACAAAATAGCCACCCGGCCAATTGAACCATTTTATGGCCCGCAGGCTTTTGCCGCTAATACTAATACGAAGAGGACAAAGCCGGCGATCCCTGTTTTGATTTCCACGGCAGCAGTAATTCTAATGCTCCTTCAGATCATACTTACGGAGCGCCCCACAAGCCCATGGTCCAATGTGATTGCTAAGCAAGGGGAAAATATAGCCACTACACAAATTGAGCACCTTGCCATAGACAATACATACACTTGGGAGGACAAACAAATCAGTATCCGACTAAATCCCGACAACAAAGACGTTTTCTTAGCTGCAAAGCCGGTTTTAATTGATGAGAAGCAGATAATTTTGGAAATGACGAGCGAGCTCGACTTGCAAAAGACCACAAGCGGCAGAGGCGTGGTAAATGTCGGCACCAATGGTACTATTATATATAATGACCTCGTCACAGCAGACAGCATCATTAACATCACACCCACAAGCTCCACCGCTAATCAAATCATTTACATCAAAAAACAAGAAGAGGGTATGTTTATCGTGGGCTTTGATGAAATAGTAATTAAAAAGGTAAATTTCAACTGGGATATAGTAATAGACTGATATATAGCTTACTATATCTTTTAATATATATTTATATAATTAACCATAGTTTGAAATAATTACCTCTTGACAAGCCAAGAAATTAGTAAGAATAATAAATACAATGCATAAGACCTTAGAAATAATTGAGCGCTACGTGCTTTACACAACTTTATTTTTGCTGCCTTTGATTGCCATTTCTTTTTTTGCCAATCCCTACACAACTCCCAAAATTGTTGTCTTGGTCGTGGGTATAACAATTCTTCTATTTATTAAAGCCCTCAAAATCATCGCGAGCGGAAAAATAAGCATCTCAATTGGTTCTTTTGACTTCCCCGTTCTTTTGCTGGGAGTCTCTTACATCGCAAGCGCAGTTTTAAACACGCCCAACAAGCTCGAAGCCTTTTTTCTGCCGGGCACAGCAACAATTATGGCTGCCGGCGTTCTTTTATATTTGATCATTAATCAAGAATCCGAGAAGGAAAAAAAGGCAGTGCCTTTGGTGCTTTTTACTTCAGCCGTTATTGCTTCTGTGTTTTCACTTTTGTCCGCGGCTAACGTCTTTAGCTCAATTACGGCCGTCCCCGCATTCATGCGCGTGGATGGCTTTTCTCCACTGGGTGGGACGCTTCCAGCCTTAATGTTTTTCATTGTCATGATCCCTTTGGGCATACGGGCCATCATTTCCGGGGCTGACACGGCCAAACGCGTCTTTTGGGGGGTGTCGCTTACGCTTATCGTTTTTGGTGCAGTTATTTCCGCCTTTAATGCCCTGCCCGGCAAAAGCACCTCAGTTGTTTTGCCGTCCTTTAATACCTCCTGGTCTGTTACCATTGATTCTTTGAAAGTAAGCCCGATCCTGGGCATGGGACCGGGCAATTACATAACGGCTTTTAATAAGTTCCGCCCGTTGGACTACAATTCAACCAACCTGTGGCAAATGCGCTTTACTTCGGCGCGTAGCTTTTTCCTTACTGCCATCACTGAAACCGGGCTTTTGGGTCTGGCTTCCTTGATCCTGCTACTTTACTCCGCCTCGCGCATTTATAAATCCCCAGGCAGAGATTGGAAACTGATGGGCTTTGGCAAGTCTGATAGCGCAACCATTGCTTCTTTAACCGTCCTTGCCATCCTTTTGGTTTTTTTTCCAACGAACATCATTATTACCCCCCTGTTGTTTGTGCTTTTGGCCTTAAACACGAGCGTCAATCCCACAAACCTAGGGGCCATAAGCACCAATCAAAATGTTGAGCACGACCAATTAGCCTCGCGCTTACCAGTTTTAGTGGTTACTCTGCCTTTGATTATTGCCTTAATAGCCCTCATGTATTTTGGCGTCAAAGTTACCTATGCAGAATACGTCTATCAACAAGCCTTGGATGCGGTAGCTGCCAATGACGGGCGCATGGCTTATGATCTATTCCAAAAAGCCATTACCACAAGCCCGTACGCGGATCGTTATCACACCTCTTACGCTCAATTAAACCTTGCCCTTGCCAATGCCATTGCCGGAAATGAAAACATCACAGATAAGGATCGCACGACTATTGCCCAGCTCATCCAGCAAGCAATCCGCGAAGGCAAATCCACCGTGGCCTTAAACCCAACTCGAGCCGGCAACTGGGAAGTTCTGGCGCGCATCTATCAGGCAATCATACCTCTGGCGGACAATGCGGATGCTTTTGCGGTTGAAACTTTCCGCCAAGCAATTGCCCTCGACCCCATTAACCCCGAGCTGAGAATTGCTTTGGGCGGCATATACTATGGCACCGGCGATTATAATAATGCCAACCGCATTTTTGAGCTGGCCGTGGCATCCAAGCCGGACCTTGCCAATTCCCACTTTAACCTGGCTTATGCTTACCAGCAAAACAAGCAGATTGATAAAGCCATCCAGGAAATGTCACTTGTACTTTCTTTGGTTGAGCGCAATTCCCAGGATTATCAGATTGCTACCAAAGCGCTTGAAGAAATGGAATCGCAGCGCAATCAAGCTGAATCTGCCGAAGGCGAAAACTTAAATGCCCCGAAAAGCCCAGAGCAGGTCCTAGAGCCACCAATTGAGCTTCCCGAAGATGCTGAACCACCAATGCCGGAGCTAACTCCCAGCCCGAATCCAAATGCCTCTCCCACCCCACTGCCTTAAGATATTTTGACTAATTTTGATGAGTACCAAAACTCAAAAACATCTACACCATTTTCATATAAGTTGCGACAAGCCAATTATTTCTCTTTTGGCTCGAATTGAATAATCTGGAAAGAGTTACTAAGCTTATTCTTCTTAGTGGACCGTGGGAGAATCGAACTCCCGTCTCCCCGATGCGAACGGGGCACATTACCACTGTGCTAACGGCCCAAACGGCCTTATTTTAGCACATTAAGCGGGTTAACATGCTGACCGCCGCTTATGATTTCAAAGTGAAGGTGTGTGCCCGTGGACCTACCGGTGGAGCCCATTTGCCCGATGGTGGCTCCGCGGTTAACCGTTTGGCCGGAAACCACATAAATCTTTGACAAATGGGCATACAAAGTGCGGGTGCCGTTGCCGTGATCCAGAACCACCCGGTTGCCATAACCATAATTATCCGGCCAGCCGGCCACAATTACTTTACCAGCATCAGCCGCCAAAATCGCGGGCGCAGCGCGATTGGCAATGTCCACACCGGGGTGGAACCAGCTATAGCGCTGGGTAATGGATCCAGAGGTTGGCCAGACGAATTGCCCGGAAGCCACCACCGACCCAGCATCCGGAGTGATTGACCTCCATGCAGGAGCTGTTTGGGTCTTGGCAGCTTCGGGCTTGATGCCGTCCGGCACAATTACGAATTGGCCGATAGCCAGCTCAAAAGTCTCATCGTTGACAAAAGTGTTATAAGGAAAGTCAACTATTGCCTGGGCGGAAGTGTCGTATTTTTTGGCAATAGAGTAGACGGTATCACCCTTTTGCACTTTGTGAGAAATGCCGGTAACCGGCAGGATCTCCAACGTGGCCCCTACTTTAATGTTGTCGCCTTTGAGATCATTCTGCCAGCGGATAGTGTCTTCAGATATATCAAACTTGACTGCAATAGTGCTTACCGTATCACCTTCGGCAACTATGTATTCTAAAATCCTGTCGCGTGTTTTTTCTGAAAACACGGTCGATGTGGAAGAATTATCGATCGAAGCTCCCAAAACCGAAGACGGTGAAGGCGCATCCCAAGGGTCCACATGAGTCTGGGGAAATTCCTGGGCCACAATGGGAGCCACCATCACTCCGAATGCGGTGATACCGGCCATGCCCGAGTGAATAAGCCTTCTCGACAGCCTTCCCCGCTGGCGATAAAGCGAGACGACAAAAAAGCTTTTGCCGGCTTCAAAGCGCACAAACTGAAGCCTTAAATAGTGGGATATAAAAACAAAAAGCTCAAGGGAGAATTGCTTGAGATCGGTTAGGATTGTAATGAATTGGCGCCTGGGCCTTATCATCAGTCTCAGAACACCTTAACACAAGCGCTCGCAAACTTCAACGCCAAAGTAATACTTAAACGGTTTTGAGCGAAGCCAAAAAGTCTTTATTACTCTCTGTTTTGCCAAGCCGCTCAAGTAAGGTCTCTGTGCGCTCGTCCTCTGGCATCATCTCAAGCATGCGCCTTAAAGTATGAACCTGCTTGAGCTCTTCTTCGCTATATAAAAGCTCCTCCTGGCGCGTGCCCGAGCGAGTAACATCAATTGCGGGGTAAATACGCTTTTCCGAAAGCTTGCGGTTTAAGTGGAGCTCCATGTTGCCGGTACCCTTAAATTCCTCGTAGATGAGGTCATCCATACGGCTGCCGGTATCGATTAGACAAGTACCGATAATGGTCAAGGACCCACCGCCTTCGATTTTACGGGCAGCGCCAAAGAACTTTTTGGCCGGGAACAAAGCCTCCGGGTCAAATCCTCCGGTCAAGGTTCTGCCTGAGGTTGGCAGGGCTAAATTATATGCCCTAGCCATCCTGGTGATGGAATCCAAAACCATGACTACGTCCCCCCCCTGCTCAACCAAGCGCTTGGCGCGGTCCAGGGCTAGCTCACCCACCCGCGTCTGATTGGTTGGCGGCTCGTCAAAATTGCTCGCGGCTACCTCGCCCATATTACCCGTAACTGAGGCCATATGGCGCTTGATATCCGTTACCTCCTCAGGGCGCTCGCCGATCAAGACCGCAACCAAATGCGCCTTGCGGCCTGCTTTGACTTTACCCGCGGGAGATTCGGGATAATTAGCAGCAATGCCGGAGATGATATTTTTTAACAAATAGGTTTTCCCTGCTTTGGGCGGGGAAACAATCAAGCCCCGCTGGCCAAAACCAATGGGCGAAATCAAATCAACCACCCGCGTACTTAAAGGCTCCTTGCCAGTTGAAAGCTCAATTTTTTTATCTGGATAAATAGCCAAAAGCTCTTCGAAATCCACCCTGTTTTGCATTTCCACCGCCCCCTGGCCGTTGACTTTTTCCACTTTCAAAAGGCCCCAATAGCGCTCATTTTCTTTGGGCCTTCGGGCAAGCCCTGAGATGAGGTCCCCGTTTCGCAGGTTAAAACGCCTGATTTGCGAGGCTGAAATATACACATCACGGCTTGAGGCGGCATAATCCGGGCGCAAAAGCCCTGAGCCTTCATTGGCAATATCTAAAATGCCCTCTATGTTTTCCGTGGGAAGACCGGAATCCGGAAGGACACGATCGTCCACTACCAACCTGGGCTCGTCAGTAGAAGGAATTTTATCGCCGTTAGTATTATTAATAACCATGAAAGTATGAGAGAAGCAATTACCTTATTATAAAATACCCTTTAGGCCGGGTCAAGAGGCTTTGCTACCACGATCAAGCGCTTGCTGCTCGTCCCCGGCGGCCAACAGGTCTGCAAAATTAAGATATCATCTGTGCGGCTAAGCCAGTCCGTGTCCATGGGCTCGGCAATGTGCTTTTCAAAAACTTGGTAAGTATATTTATGATCTCCATAAAAGACAATGATTTCGTCCCCTGTTTCCAATTCATTGAGCCTGTAAAAAACGGCATTAAAGCGCAGCACATTTGCAAGCGAATCCGTAGAATGGGCAAATAAATAGATCACCCTGCCCCGGCCCGGAAACGACGTGCCTTGAGCATGAGCCACACCTTTTTTTAAGGCTTCCTGGTAAACTCTTTTATTGGCCGGGTCCACGTTCATAATTACATTGGCGCTTGCTCCCACCCTGGGGACCACAACCGAAAAAAATGAATCTACTCCCCACTTGGCTGCTTCCTCTTTCACCTCACCATATGACAATTCTTTGTTATGTGTTACTTCCGCTTTTTGTTCAAGCTCCTGAGGAGGTGAAAAAGCATAAATGTCGCGCTTATAGAGGCTTTGATAATACGGCCCGTACATAACCATAACCGCAGCCATGGAACCTAAAAAAAGGTTATTTCCCCAAAACTCAAGGCTTGACAATCTCATGGCAAGGTAAAACGCTTAATGGTAAGGCCCACAAGCATGCACACGAGGGCCAAGGCGGCATACTCTCCAGCGCCTGTATCCGGTAGTTGCCCGCCTTTGGACGCAGGTGAAGACGTTGGCCTGGGCGTAGTTGTAGGCTTGGGAGAAGAGCTTGGACTTCGCGTTGGTACGGGTGTGGTAAAGTTTGGATCAACTGCTTTATAAAGGTCACAGCTATTGCCATTTTCTTTGACGCGCACGCTGCAAGCATTATTTGCGCCAGAGGAAAAATAATTCACCTGGCCACAGCCGGATGTAGGATTGGCACACAAAGCATCGTTTCTAGCGTCGGTGAGGCGTGCTTTTTCGTCTTTGAGGTCGCAGACTCCGTCTTTATTGGTGTCGCCCTGGGGGCAATCAAACGTCTGGCAACGCACAATTTCTTCCCCGGATGGGCATTGAGCCCAGCTCGTTTGGGTTTGCGCGGGAACTGTTTTTGTGGCCACAACAAAGCTGATTAATAGCCCAGCCGTAGCCGCAAGCATTAACTTAATATTCATAATTTACAAAAATATAAGCGGCAGGAAAACTAATCTAAATGAAGAAATCTTGTTATTATATAAGAGTTCTAATTCCTGTCAAGGGCTAAAGCTATGGGGATGAAAAGCAAACAAATAAAGCCGATATACTCCAGAATCTGAGGCCAATAAAAGATGTAAACGGTATAGCTGCCCCCAGGTACTTCCCAAGCATTTGCCCAGGAATTAAACGCATGGTGTTTTAAAACATGCCCGTCACCCCAAGCCACCCAGCCTGGATCATGGGCTTGGGAGAAACTGATTAACCCTTGGTTTTTTGCATCAATATCAACTGAATACAAATAATTCCCCAACTTGTCGTGGTTCTTGACCTCAATGTCATTAGCCATAATCCCGCTTTCACTTTTAATCAAGCGAAAACGCGAAACCCAGCTTACTGGAAAGTGGTAAAAATTAACCAGATCTAATACTATTTCTGAAGTTTCCTGACCAAAAGACCGTCCTTCGAGATTCAGCACATATTCTTCTTCCCACGGCCAAGAAAGAACCGAAAAAGTATTATCAAATTCCTGGCCATCCATCAGGACTTCGAGATCATTTTTCCCCGAACCCGGGTCATACAAATATGCTTTTAAAGACCGGCCCTTGAGGTGCTTACCTTGGAAGCGGATTAGGTATTCACTCCCGCTATCCATGCCCGAAAGCAAATAATCGCACACGGCTCCCCTGCCGCTTGCTTGATAAACCACCTTGCTATCCTTTATTGCTTTAAACGCGCTGCCACGCTCAAATACATCGCAGTTACGCTCATTGCCACTACCTGCAAAGTCAAGCACGTTTTTATTTGCCGGAAAAGAAAGCTTCAGCGCTTTGGTATCACTGACATTTAAACTTAACGGTTTAAAATACTCTACTAATAAAGAAGGCTCGATAACAACCTCACTTAAAAGCGGATAGACCAAAACCTCAGGTCTTTGGTATTCTATCTCCCAGCTTTCGCCTTTTTCCTCGGGCGGCCTGGCGGAAAGCACAAGCCAATAAGCCTTGCTACCAGGCAAAACTGCTTCTCTACTGATAACTCCCCAATCCGCGCTTGGCTTTGTGTGGTAAAAAACATCCTCGTGCAGACACTCGCTTTCGCCTTCATTAACCAAACAAAAGTGAGGCCGTGCTCCATCGGCCGAGCGGTAAGGCAGACTTATTTGGACAAAGTGCTTTAATGGCCCGAGATCCCCTACCTTGGTGGAGTTACACGCAACCGCATCTTTGATCTGAGCCCTGATGCCCAAAGGCGTTTCAACAACCTGAAACTCAGGGCTTCCGCCTTCGCGCTCCCAGCAAGTTTTAAAAGAGGCAGAAGAAAAACCAGCTGTCAAGTCAATACTTCTGGTACTGCCGGCATCAAAAAGCTGGACCTCCATGCCCGAGGTCAAAGAAAACCTAGCGTTAGCAAAGCTTTCTTTTTGCCCCTCGGATACGCGTACCATGGTCTGGCCCAAAACTACAATCAGCTCAGAGTAATTACGCGCCAGAGTAATTGTAATGGGTTCAAGGGCAGGCGCCCCCTCAAAATCAACGAACTTTTGAAAATTCAACGTCAAATCTCTACCTTGCAAAAACACTTCTCCGGACAAATAAACCGGCTCACTTTCGCTTAATGGTGGTATCCATAAAGCATATTCAGATAGATTTTCAAGCTCCTGGGATAAAACCACTTTTTCCCCATCAAAGCCGTTTTCATAATTAACATTTTTTACGCCCTCTCTGTTTAAGCCCCAAAACGGATAAATTACATTATCCGATGCCACATAGTCTCCGTTTTGCAAATAAATCGGGTCTTCCCTTGTGGACTCGCCCACGGACTTTGCTAAGGAATAGCCAGAGGGTGCCTGGACAAACTTTTGTGGGGTATCAAATTTATAAACCTTAAGCTTGCCCTCAGCAAAAACATTTTTAGCCCCAGCTTCCTGTAAAAGCGTGTGGATGCCTTGATAATTTAGCTGGCTTTGGTCCCCGCCGATAACAATGACCGATTCGTCCACCAGAGCGTAGCTGATTTGATATTTAGCTATAACTTGTTCAAACAGAACCGGATCGTTTTGATAAACGGCGCGGTTCATTTCAAAATAAAAGCCTTCGTTTTCGCGGCTCCACACATCAAAGGCGCGGTCTAAAATCGGCTGCTCAATGCCATACCACAAAAAGCCGGAGCCTCGGTAACCCCAGTCATAAAAGTCCCAGCCCCAAAAAGTTTGGACAGGAAATTTTGCAATTCTTGTTTGTTTAGGTTCGTGAGAAAAAAATTCAAATAATTTTTCATATTGGTCTGGAATATTTTGATATACTTTGTCATATATCAACTTTCCTTCAAACACCGGCTTGACCTGATACAAAGAGAGTGCAATCAACAAAGTGGCAACGACGATTGAAGTTCTTTTGCCCAGGTGGACCAGCAAAAGACCTATTCCCATGGCAAAAGAAAGCGGCAAAATAAGCGACCACTTAGTAAAAGGAGAGCGGAATATTTGTTCAAACAAAGGTAGTGTGTCTGCAAAATAATAAAATATTTGACCGATAATGCCCCTGCCTGCGCTCAACATAATGGCTGAACTGGCACCAAGCACAATTACTGCCAGTGAAATTCTGCGTTTGCCCGACAAAAAACATGCAAGTAATCCCAAAAGGGAGGTTAGCAAAATGGTAGTCATTGAAATGCGGTAGCTAGCACTTTCAGTCCACATTCGCCATGTTTCCATGAGATATGCAAACTCCTTGCCGTTGAAATCCGTATAGTCTACCCAAAAACCACGAAGAAACACTATATCGTCCATTCCCCCGCGCGCCTGGTTCATAAGCCGGGTCTCGTAAGTTGAGAGCTGGTTACTTTTCGAGTCGGTGATAAATGAGCTACTGGTCAGGGTGTAATAACCCACAGGCAGAAGCCAATATAGATTCACCGCCAATATAAATAAAACAAGCTTGATAAATTTTAAAAACTTATCTTTACGGGTTAAAAAAGGTACAAAAAACGCGATTAACACTAAAAGGTAAACGACAAACAGCGTCTGGACATAAAAAGCAGTAGAGAAAAGGATTAAACTTAAAAGTAGCTTTAAAAGGCTTCGGGATTTGCCTTTACAAAAGCACAGAGGAAATAAAAGCCCAAACGGCAAAAACGCATAAAAGGTTACAAATGCTTCAAACGGAGCATGAAAATACTGGATCGTCGCGAAGTTAAAAAGATAGAAAAAAGAACCCGTCAAAGCAGCTATTGAACTACGCTTTTCTTTGCCGAAAATTTCCGACAACAGCAGATACACGCCAAGGGGCCCCAAAAGGAGCATAGCAAATACCCATAAATTGCGAAGCATATATGAGGAAACAAAAAAACTCGCTGGCCAAAGCAAAACTAGCCTAGAAAGATCAGTGACAATGGGCAGGCCTGATGGCGTGCCCAGACCAAAGTACTCAAGCCAAGCTCCGCTTGTGGCGCGGGAAAACCCTAGTTTTATATTCAAGTTAGTAGCCAGACTGTCCCAGCCTAAGATGGGAATGTTTTTGTAATTAGTTGCCACCACCACCATCCAGACTACAAAGATCAATAAAAACGGAATTGCCCTTTTATCTTTTTGCATACAAATTGATAAAACCGTATCTAGCAAGCATTCTTACGGCTTCCTTAATTGATTTTAGCTCTCTTTGTCTCTCATCAATGACATGTAAAGAAAAACCGTTTTCAAGTAAGGTTTTTTTTACCTCGTAAAATTCATCTACACTCGAAACTTCAATGAAAATATTTTTAGTTTGGGTGTTGTGCAAAAGCTTTAGAGCCCCCTTCAAAACCAATGACCCTGCTCCCTCGGTATCGATTTTGATAGTGTCCGGGAACCTTCGGTGTTTAACACTTATCTCATCTAAAGTCGTTGCTAAAACTTCTATGTATTTTTTAGCTTCCCCCAAAGTCGTATGTTCGCCGCTCGTTTTGCCCAAATTAAGCCTTATTTTTCCGATTTTTTGTGAAACAGCCTTCTCTATAAGCGTAATTTGCGGGGACAACTTATTGGCAACTATATTCTTTTTGAGATAAGAAAAATTATCGGGGTGAGGCTCAAAGCTGATAACTGATCCGTTGGACCCCACCTTTTTTGCCGCCAATAGGCTGTAATATCCCACATGTGCCCCGACATCATAGACCGTATCACCCTCTTTAATGGCCTTCAAAAACAAAAACGTCATGAAGGGCTCATATTCTCCTTTAAGCGATAAAAACATCCCCGGCCCAAGATCATCGGGAGGAACTAGCAAACGCAAACCCAAAGGAATTATAAACTCACTCTTGCTTCCGCCGGTTTTTTGGTAAAGACGAAAAAACACATATTTTACAAAGGGCATCCGTTTACTTATGCCCGAGCCAATAAACGGCCTGGCAATAACATTTAATATCTGCGTCATAATGACTTAATCATTTGCCTATATTTCTGCCCAGTTTTAGACCAACTACGGCTTTCTGCCATGAGACGGGAAAACTTTTCAAGCTTTTGCCTTTTTGCCTTGTCTGATTTAACTTTCTTAATTAAGTCTAGCAGTTCGCCTTCACGAAAAGAAAAGACACACTCATCACACTTTACTGCTGAGGCTTTGGCACTTCGTGCAAAATCATCAGTTTCAAAATAATCATGCAGAGGCTGGGAAAGAAGAAATGCCTTAGCGTAGGAAAAGGCAAGCGAAAGTGGGCCGCTTGAACTGACAAATACTCTATATGGCAAAACAACAAGGTCAGAGGCAGCATAATACAAGCCTATATCCTGCTCGTCTACGAATCCCGTGACCTTAATCTTGCCTTTACTCGATTTTGCCGCCCTGTCGATTTTTGAAAGAAAATTTTGATAAACAGAATCATCAAGATATTTCGGCGACGGCCCACCAACTAAATACAAAACAAGCTTACTGTCCGGATTGGCTTGAAAAAAATCTGCAAATTGCGAAGCTATCCAATCCGTGCCTTTGTACCAGACATGAAAGCCAAAAGCCATAACGACAAACTCGTCAGTCGTCAGACCAAGTTTGTGCTTTGCAACCGAGGGTGGATATTTATACCTGACTATTTCGACCCCATGAGGAATAGTAACTATCTTTTTGTCTCTACCGGCAAGCCCTATTAGCCGACTCCTCAGATGCTCTTCAAACACAACAACCTTCTTACTAAGTCTGACGATAGTCCAGTAAAGACACTTCAGCCCTAAACTCAAAAGTCTGACTCTAAGGCTTCCAGACGAACTTCCGATTTGTCCCGATACTTCTGCCGCATCCAGAAGAACCGCGTGCGTAACCACAATGACATGCTTATGCATTAGATTTAAGGCAAGCAAGAATAAGGGGAAAAACCCGCTCAACCACATTCTTTTTCCAAACATTGTCCATTCAAACTCAACAAAAATGGTCTTGGCATCTTGGTGTTTTCGAATTTCTCTTACCAGACGCCATAAAACAAAATAATCGTCAGTGCTCC
This sequence comes from uncultured Gammaproteobacteria bacterium, assembly GCA_964607795.1. GTDB lineage: Bacteria > Patescibacteriota > Microgenomatia > UBA8517 > UBA8517 > DYGT01. The sequence goes on along the minus strand of CAZSLA010000001.1, from coordinate 23,222 downwards.
AGACGCGCCTGAGGCAGACATTTCCCTCTCTATAGCTATCTGGGTCTTGATTTTTATCCGCAAGCACGACAAACTCAATTTCCAGATCTTTGATCGAAGTCAGGGTATTTTTTGCATAGGACGCCACCGCGCTTAACTTATGCCCGTACAAGCTACCCTTAGGTGGATAGGTACTTATAACCAATACCTTTTCTTTTTTCATACTTAGTGGATCCTACAACTTTATTGTATTGAGATTTTGCGAAGATTAAATGAGGAAACCACACCGGCGTATGTTTTGTAAGACCACGCCTTTCTGATGGCCAACATGTCACTCAAAGCACGGCGTATGTCGCGCCCGAGTTTGACAGTACTGCCTTCGTCAACCGAACGCCAGACGACCGGTACTTCGTCAAAGTCATAGTTAAGTTTTTTAGCCAAAAAAACAACCTCCATATCAAGCCCCCAACGTTCTTGACTGGTAAACGGCATTACCTCACGGATAAATTTCTGAGAAAACATCTTGAAACCACCCTGGTAGTCCCACGCATACGGTCCCAAAAGCATCGTTGCCACCAAAGTATGTCCGTAACCCACGACCTGTCTGAGGAGGCTGCGCTGCGGCCTGGCTACACTTCCCGGCTTCTTTTTACTACCGATCAACAGATCACTCCCCAGTTTTATACCTTTGTAAAACCTGGATAAATTAGATAACGGTATTGACAAATCAGAATCAACATAGAGGGCGTAATCAGTACGCACTTTCCTCAAACCCTTTTTGATTGCATACCCTCTACCACGGTTTTGTTTATAAGAAATCAGCTCGACTTTAGCCCCACAGGCAAGCCGCCCCTGGAAACGTTTTATAAAACCACGAATTAGGGCCGCGGTGCTGTCCGTGCTTCCGTCGTTGACAAAAATAAATTTTTCCACACAAATGTGGCGGTTATTTCTAAAATTTATAACTGCCCTAAAGCTTGAAGAGACACGTTTCTCTTCGTTGTAGACGGGTATGACAATGCTTAGTGTTTTCATAAACTTTTTATTTTTTCCAAATTATTTTTAGAGGAAATAAAAAACTTCCAACCCACAGAGTGTTGATATGCAAAAAGAATGCAATATCTCCACCCCGTGGGTTGGTATGGCTATACGAGCTATTCCACGACCAGATGGCCGAGAACCTCATCTTCGCCGGTAGGCAGAGGCGAATAGCAGGCGAAATCTGCTACGCTTTCATCCTCAAGCACCCAAACAGCATCGGTGATCCTCCAGTAACGGGATCCGTCATAATTGACGTACCCATCAAGAGCGAGGATTTCACCCTCTGCCACAGTGCGGCTTTGAGTGCCGTCAGGTGCGGTAAGCAAGCTTACCGTCTGACCCGAGATCGGAGTCACTGAGCAAACGTACGAAACCTCACACGAGCGCAGCGTTGCACCCCAAACCGGCACTTTGTAGGAGTGCGGCGGCACAGAGATGAATTCTGCGTCGCTTGCCTCTGCAAAGTCAGGCCTGATGTTGTCGGGGTGCGCGCCTTCGGCAGTCGTATAGCCGTCGGTCCAGTTGCCGCAAACGTTCGTTACGTACCACGGGCCAGATTGGTCCATATCCGTTTGCGACAAAATGGGAACTTCAAAACACTGCGGACCGCACAACTTGAGCGGTTCACCGTTGCCCCCCGTGAGGTCAAAAAAGTCAACCATGACCTCTTCAGGCACAGCTTCTCGACTTCCCTCGCCCTCAAGCGCGTCTTGTTCAACGCAGTATGGACGAAGGTTCACCGCGTAAGCCGCCAGGTTCTGAGCAAGCGGCGGGATACCGATGACCGGTGCGCGATCTAAATCGCGAAACGGCTCCCAGATCTGGGTCGGATCGGGATTAACTCGCTGGCCGGTTACCCAGCAGTTCAGCGGATTGGAGAGCGTAAAAACGCCGGTCAAATACCAGCAATCTTCCTCCGCCATACCTTCTCCGCGACAAGGTCCTGCTGAATACGCCCCGCGGACCTGGTTTGCCTCCACTGCACGTTCAAGCGACCACTCCCCCTCAAATTGTTGGAGAGGTCGGACGTATTCCTTCCACACATAGCCCTCAGTCGGGTTTGTAATGTGGAAGAAAGTGAAGGATTGTCCGCCGAATTCAAATTCAGACTCAGACACGACGACTACACGGTCACCATTGTGCAGTTCAGAGTCAGGTACAATCTGCATGTCTGCGTCCATGATGGGCAGGAGCTCTTCGGGGCGCAACCCATACACCTCATGGGTGTACGCTTCCTGCGCCAAGGCAGGAAAAGCCAACAAAAACACAGGGATCAGCGCGAGCAGTACTTTCTTCTTCATCTTTGAGCCTCCTCCATTGCTTCTATCTCATCGATGGTTTTTGCTGCGAACGGGTACAACTCTTCTGCCTGTTGTTGAAAGTCAGGTGGCTCGGTCGGTGTGGGCTCCACTTCATCTCGCCTTTCAGCGATGTAAAGTGAAAAGGATTGAAAAACGTGTTTGGCGTTGTCCGTAACCCAAGCAAACCCTTGGTTTACTGAGCCGGACAGCTCAACAAACACCCCGCCCAAAAGAAACTCTAGGAGAAAAAGTATTACAAAAACGACTACTACTCCCAGAGCTGCACGCCGAATCACTAGCACCACACGCCTCCTTTCCTCATAAACCAACTTGAAGTGGAAAACCAGGGACTAAGGCTAGTCCCCAGATGTCCACCTCAAGTAGTTTAATAAAAAAATGTATAGCCTTTGTAAAAGAGCTATTTAACCGCCAATTTCATCAAATGAATTGGCTCTTCTATTTTTTAAATACAAAACTGAAGCAAACACGATCAAACCAGCGCCAATAAGACGCAAATCCTCGGCCAAGCCAGCAGACACAATTTCTTTTGGCTCTTCAAAGCTTTTCTTGCCGCACACCACGCCCTGGCCGTATGAGGTGGTGCACACTTCCTGCTCAGCGGCAAATATTGCACCGGGTACGGCCAAAAACAAGCTAAAGACAATCATTAAGCTAAGTATTAAGTTTTTCATATATGTTTCTCTTTAAAAAACCGGCTATATAATTTGTGCCGGTAATTTGAGTATATTAGCATCAATCATTTTATTTGTCAATACTACAGGATGTATTTAAACAGCAATTCACTCCTGTAATCACTAACATATAGGATTAATTAAATACGCAGTAATTTTGCATATTTAAAAATTCTCACGTTACTTGTCAAATCGCGGCAAGTGTATAATATCAGGTCCGCGCTGTAATCTTCAATCTTTTCCCCCTCACTTTCGTCATAAACGGCATAAACATACTTTCTTTGCCTCCAAATAACCTCCACCATGTCCCCTTCTTTTAACTTCGTAAGATTATAAAAAGAATTGCGGCGGCGGAACAAATTGCTCCAGCGCAAATACCCATATCTATGGGCTACTAATATCGTCGGCTTATCGCGTTTATCGGGCGTGCCAAAATCCGGCGCCCTCCACACACCTTGCTTCAAAACCTCTTCATAATCTTTATAGCTACTCACATGGATCTGGCTTTCCACGCCGATTGCGGGGATAACGAGCATGTTTTCTACAGGCAGCTTCGTGTCCAAAGGCGGCTGCCAATTGTCCTGAACATCGGAAATTTCGGAAATTTTATCTTCTCCAAAGTTCAGCATATAACGCTGCCAAAATTCGCTGCCCTGGGCTTGGACGGTGTAATAAATTGAGGGTGCATAGCTGCCAACGATTAAAAGCAAACCGAAGATGGCAATAATTGAGGCTAATTTGTGCTTGGGTAAACGGGAATACCGATGATTTGCCGCAGGCTCATTTGCCAAAGTTTCCTTCGGCTGGCTATTTTCAATGCCCACTAAAGCATAAGTGTCTACTGGAAACGCTGGATAATAAAACATTTGTCTCAATAAAATACTAAAAATCGGCCCCAAAGAGAGTGGGTAGTGAGCCTGCCCTACACACCACCCACCCTCTCTAGAGCCGAATAATCGTGCTTTTTAAGCTACCAAAAAAAGAAGCCCTTGACAAACACTGTGAAAACTGTCTAGTCTATTAATGATTTACCTTTTTCCGGCCTGCCCTAAGGTAAATTAATTAAAAAGAGCATTGCTAGTCGTGTTAGTTTTCTTTCTCAAGTCGAAAGAGAGGCTGCAGCGATAGTGATGCTCTTTTTTATTTAAAGAACTAAGTTATTATACTTCCCAATCCCCTGTTTTGTCAAATCCCATAACAAATTATTCTTATATTTTTTATATACCTATAATATATATTATAGAATAAATACCATGTTTTCGGTATTTTTATAGAAACACTATTAACTGTGGATAACTTGTAGAAAAACTCCTTACTTTATAAAACGGCCGACCACAGAAGTTAAATTGGCAAACTCCTCACTGGAAATAAAAATTTTATAGCCTTGGCGGCTGGCTTGCTTTTTACGCTTGCTATTGGCAAAGATGGTACGCACACCACCGGAGAGGTCCAACTCTCCCACACAAACTGCCTTGGGCATGGCTATACCCTTGAATGAACTTACAAGCGATAATGCTATGGCAAGATCCGCCGCCGGCTCTTTTACAGTGAAGCCACCGACAACATTTAAATAAACGTCTTTTTCCCAAAAAGGCAAACGCAATCTTTGGATAATAACCGCCAAAATGACTTCCAGTCTTTTTACATCTATTCCTTGCGCAATCCGCCTGGGATAGGCCGTGTGTGTGGGTACAACCAAAGACTGGATTTCCACCAAAACCGGTCTGGTTCCTTCCATCAAGCAGGTAACTGCAGACCCCGCAACTTTTTTGTCTGAGTCTGAAACAAACAATTTTTCGCTCTCTTCTATGCTGACCAGGCCCTTTTCCTCCATTTTAAACAAGCCGATTTCGTCGGTTGGGCCAAAACGGTTTTTTACGCTTCTTAAAATTCTTACCAAAAGTTCTTTGTCACCCTCAAACCAGCAGATAGTATCCACCATGTGGGCAAGCGTTGCCGGCCCGGCTACTGTGCCTTCTTTGGTCGCGTGACCAACCATGATGAGAGGTATACCCAGTGCTTTGGTGGTTTGGATCAAGCGAAAAGCCGATTCTCTTACCTGACCCACAGAGCCTGCCATGCCAGATAAATCTATAGTTGACATAGTCTGGATTGAGTCTATTATTATGACATTTGGAGGATTTTTTCCGGATGAATAGGAATTAATTACTTCCAAAACTGCGTCTGTATTGGTCTCTTCCAAAATCTCAATGCTACTTGATTTAACTCCTAATCTGTCTGCGCGTACCTTGATTTGTCCCACAGATTCCTCACCTGATACATAAAGTGCGCCGGATAAGTTGTCCGAAAGCTGAAGGAGAAGTGTGGATTTACCAATCCCTGGCTCACCTGCAAGCAAGACCACCTGCCCGGGCACTAAACCTCCACCCAAAATGCGGTCCAATTCAACTATTTTTGTAGTTAATCTTTTGGTGTCTTGCGCTTTAACAGAACTCAAATTAACCGGATGTTTAATTTTTGTTCTATTTTTTGCTTTTTTACCGAAATTTTGAGTTTCAATCGTTTCTACTAATGTGCCCCAGGAGCTACATTCTGGGCATTTTCCACTCCAACCGGTTTGGCTATACCCGCACTGCTGGCAAACAAACTTGCTCTTTTTGGCCATGGCCTATTATAGCTTACGGGCAATAATTATTTATACGCAACCGGTTTTGTGGTAAGCACCAGGCCGAGGGCGATTTTACGCTCCGAAGCGTGAATCTCTTCAATATAAACCTGCACGTCCTGACCTTTTTTAAATTCGTATATCGGAGGAATCTTGGTAATATGCAAAAGCCCCTCTACCCCTGGCTCAAGTTCAATGAAAACGCCGAAGCTACTTTGCTTGACGACTTTGCCCGCGTGCTTGCTTTCCGGCTTATACTTGGCGGTTGCCTCGTCCCAAGGATCCTTTTTTGCCTGCTTAATTGACAGTGCTACACGGCCCTCCCCTACTTCCAAAATCTTCACCCGGACTTTATCTCCCACACTCAGCCGGCTTTCGGCTTTTTCCACTTTATCCCAGGAAATTTCAGAAATGTGCACCAGACCTTCGATGGCAACGGGCTTTTTTCCCACACTAACATCAAGCCTTACAAAGGCACCAAAATTGGTAAGTTGAGTAACTTCACCTGTATGGATCTCTCCGGCCTTAAGCTTGGCAATAGCTTTGGCTTCGAGCTCCAGCTGGTCAGCCTCGGAAACTGCTTTTTCTGAAAGCACCACCCGACCGCGCTTGGGATCCAGCTCCATGATCTTGAGCTTTACCTCCTCATCAACCAGCCTGTCGCCTTTTTGCAAGGCATTTTTGCCCACATGTGATAAAGGAATAAAGCCGACTATACCCATGAGCGCCACAACCATGCCTTTATCATTAACGCTTTTTACAATAGCTGGAAGGATTTTGCCATTTTCCTGGGCTTTTCTAAGCTCGTCCCACTGGATATTGGCCGCATATTGCTTTAAAGAAAGCCGCACATAGCCTTCGCGCGTTTCGGTATCCACCACGGTTGCCTTTACTTGATCGCCGCTTTTTAGGCTTCGGGCCAGGTCGCGAACTTCGTCAAACAAAGGTCCCGTTAAAATGCCTTCACTTTTGCCACCGATATTAAACGTCACGGTCTGGGGCAAAATGTCCGTCACTGTAGCCTCGATTTCGTCGCCTTCTTGAAAGGATTTAATCTGAAAGCCGGTCCTTGCCAACAGCTCCTCCATGCTTTTGGGCTTATTGTTTTTAGAAGCTGGTGCTTGTATTTTGTCTTTTTGCTTTTTTGCTGCCAAGATCCATAAACCACCTTTCTTTTGGATTTCTTCGACTTAAATCTAAAATTGTCCCGGCAATATCCTATTTTCGCGCCAGGTTGCCCAAGCACTATCGTCGGCGCTGATGCGTTTCACTTCTGAGTTCGGAATGGGCCCGCCTAGCCAAAGCTAGGCGAGGCTAGTCAGGTGGGTCCACATCGCTATCTTCACCGAGACAATTTTGGATTCAAATCAAAGAGCTTGTGTTGTTCTTTCAAAACTGAAGAGAAAAGTTCGCAAGTCATTGGACCGATTCGTACTGATACGCTTAACAGATTACTCTGCTTCCACGTCCAGCCGATCAACCTGGTGTTCTTCCAGGAGTCTCTCCGCCAGATGGCGGACGAACCCTAATCTTAGGGTGGGCTTCCCACTTAGATGCTTTCAGCGGTTATCCCATAGGAATGTAGCTACCCGGCGTTGCCGCTGACGCGACAACCGGCACACTAGGGATTCCTCCGGCCAGGTCCTCTCGTACTGTGGCCAGCTCCCTTCAAGGTTCAAACGCATACACCGGATAGAGTCCGACATTCTTGTTACTTAGACAATTATGTATTGTCCGGCTAATGGTTTCTTGTTCCCATTAGCTCCCGATATCGCTACCGGGGTCCGACCATATCTTGTCCGGTTAAACCGGACTCTGGCGTATGGCCTGTGAGGATTCTAGCTTGATATAACCTTGGAGTATTGCATTCTTATCGACTCTTCTTTTACGAGTGTTCATATCGTATGCAATTTCCAAAATTTCAGATATACCCTTGTGCGTTAGGTGCTTTCTTTCGGCAACCATATTAACAACTTGTTTGAATTGTTCAAACACCTGCCGTTTGATTACCAATTTACCTTCAAAAAATGAAATTACCTTTTTTGTAGGCTTTTCAAATCTCGCACCACATATGCTAAGGATTTATCTGTCTTATCAGTTTTACTATTCTTTTTAATATAGCCGCAATCTTATCTTTTTAAGAAGCACTCTAAAACCTGCCTTCCGACAGGATTTTGAGATACTTTAAAAAATAGATCACCTGCCAACCCGATTTTGTTTCTTTTGAGGGAACTATTCCTATATAAAACATTCCTTCACCTTCAACAAAACCGACAAGATAGCCATCCGCTGACAAGAGACTCAAAACTAGCCTTTCCTGCTGATTGTCTCCAATTTACCATTTTTACTAGTAATTAAATTATATACTAGTAGATAAATATCCTGAGAGTTTCCAGCATATAGCCAGATTTATATCCCTTCTTTCTATTTAGACAAAAAGACAATAATTTCTACCATTGACTTCAAAAAGCGTCTAAAGGGAGAGACAGTTTAGACTTGTCATGCCGAAATGTCTTACGGCATCAGCTGTCTCACGACGCTCTGAACCCAGCTCACGTACCACTTTAATGGGCGAACAGACCAACCCTTGGGAGGTGCTCCCCCCCCAGGATGTGGTGAGCCGACATCGAGGTAGCGAACCGCGCCGTCGATATGAACTCTCGGGCGCGACTACTCTGTTATCCCCGGGGTAACTTTTATCCGTTAAGCTCCGACCATACCCATGATGAATCGGAGGATCATTAAGACCTGCTTTCGCACCTGCTCCACCCGTCAGTGTCGCAGTCAAGCTGGCTTTAAGCTTTACCCTTTCCCCATGATTTCCATCCATGGTAAGCCAACCTTTGTGCCCCTGCGTTACAATTTGGCAGGGATCCGCCCCAGACAAACTGCCCATCTGACACTTTCCTTGGACCCGTCTTCAGGGCCAATAAGTAAGTTTTGTGAGCACTCCAAAGAGAGGTGTTTCATTGATCTCCGGTTAAACCGGAGTCCCTCCTACGCTCAACAGTTGAAGTGTCCAAAACAATGCCAGACTACAGTAAAGCTCCACGGGGTCTTTTTGTCCTGGTGTATGTAGGCCGCGTCTTCACAGCCATCGCAATTTCGCCGAGTGAAGGGTTAAGACAGTTGTCATCTCGTTACGCCATTCGTGCGGGTCGGAACTTACCCGACAAGGAACTTCGCTTAAACACGTTAATTAATAATTAGTCACCTAATTATTGTTCTGCATATCGCTATGCAGTTCGCACTCTATCTTTCCCGATCAAATCGGGGTCTGACGTATTAGTGTCTGAGGATTTTAGCAACATTCTTGGCTTTTTTGCGTTCATTAAGCTGGCAATTTGTGCTATTTCAACAATGCCTTCATGTTTTAAGTGCTCTCTTTTTTAATCATGTCCATAATTGCTGCAAAATGCTTGAACTCCTCACTTTTTGCAGTCTGCAATTGATGTTTCCTAAAAAAAGGAACAACTTTTTCATTAATATCTCTTAGAGATCGTATACAAAATCTATATAGATTTTCTGTGTGGTTATCATATCTTCTATTAATAAAAATATTTCCACAGCCAAAAAATCGCTTAATTTTGCGTAAAGCCTCTAGGCTTTTTTCTCCTTGAGTTATTACAAATTCAGGCATTACCTGCCAACCCAACAAACTCGTTTGATTTCGAACTATGCTGACGGAAAAACATCCCTCTCCATCAGTAAATCCTACAATCCAGCCGATTGTTTCTAATCTTTCCTGCTGATTGTCTGCACCAGATGCATTATCAGTTGACATCAATTTATTCTAATCCGAATAAAATACAAATATCAACTAGCACCGGATACTCAGAGTTTCCAGCATATAGTCAGATTTTACTACGGCAGTTAAATTTCCTACCGTAGAACAGTTATAGTTACTGCTGCCGTTTACCGGAGCTTCGATTCAGAGCTATCCCCGCTAAGCGGGGGTCACCCATCCTCTTAACTTACCGGCACTGGGCAGGCGTCAGCCCATATACTTCGTTTTTCAACTTTGCATGGACCTGTGTTTTTGATAAACAGTCGAATGACAATCGTTAGCTGCGATCCCGCATCAAAATTGTGCGGGACAGGACATCTCCCTAAGTTACGTCCAGCTTGTTTGCCGAGTTCCTTAACCCTCCTTCTCTCGCTCGCCTTAGTTTACTCAACCAGCCCACCTGTGTTGGTTTGCGGTACGGCTTATATTAGATCTCGCTGCGAGCCTTTTCTCGCAGGCTGAATGGATTATCGTGACCCTGATCTCTCAAGGCTCCGCACACTGCTCAATTGAACATTTTGGCGGATTTTCCAACCAAAACTATTTTGCAGCATGCACTCCACTTCACGAAGGAGCGACAACCATCCTGCCTTGTCAACCCCCAGCTAGAACCTGCTTACGCAGGTAAACGATCTAATACAAGTACTGGAATTTTAACCAGTTATCCATCGACTACGCCATATGGCCTCGCCTTAGGAGCCGACTTACTCCCGGCAGACGAACTTCACCGGGAAAACCTTGGGCATTCGGCGGTCCGGATTCCCACCGGACTTGTACGCTACTCATACCGGCATTCTCACCTCCGATAGCTCCACCTCAGTTTACACTGAAACTTCACCGCACATCGGAGCGCTCCCCTACCACACCTGCGCTCTGCTCAGGAAATTCCTAATTTCTAATACCTAATTTCTAATAAAATACCAATTTATAAATTGCCAATTACTAAAACTGTCAATAAAAACAAAATACTGGGATTGTGTAATTGGATATTGGTTGTTGTTTAAAAATTAGGCCAATTAGATTAATCAGAAATTACCAGTGCAAAGCACAAGCATCTCTAGCTTCGGCATTTAACTTAATCCTCGATACATCTTCGGCGCCCTGCTCCTTGACCAGTGAGCTGTTACGCTATCTTTAAAGGGTGGCTGCTTCTGAGCCAACCTCCTGGCTGTCTGTGGAACAAAACTTCCTTTAAAACTTAGTTAAAATTTAGAGGCCTTAGCTGAAAGTCTGGGTTGTTTCCCTTTTGTCCCGGAAGCTTAGCCCTCCGGGGCTGTCTATTCTGCATACCATAGCAGTATTTGGAGTTTGATTGAGATACCTTGCTTACGCTCAGCACCCCATCCAGTAGCTCTACCCCTGCTACGTTTTTGCTAGAACACGGTCCCTAAAGACCTTTCGGGGAGAACCAGCTATCTCCAGGTTCGATTGGCATATTACCGCTAACCACAAGTCGTCCGAGCAAATTGTAACTTACAACGGTGCGGGCCTCCGTCCGATGGTCATCGGACATCACCCTGCTCATGGTTAGATCACCTGGGTTCGGGTCTGTATCATAGTACCTTAAGCGCCCTTATCAGACTTGGTTTCCCTGTGCCTCCCCCCGTGAGATAGGCCCAAGCCAAAGTGGCTATAGACACATCTCGCGGGGTTAAGCAAGCACTATGAAACAACTCGCCGGTTCATTCTTCAATAGGCACGGTATCACCCGCTCGCAGAGCGGGAAATTCCAATTTACAATTTACAATTTACAATCAAATACCAATGCATCAATGTTTCAAATATTGAAAATTAATACATTGAAAATTCAATGAAAATTGAGAATTGGTCCTTGAAAATTCCTGTTCTACGAACAGGCTCTACCGGTTTGTTCGCAAACAGTTTCAGATACTATTTCAACGGGCTTACAGCCCTGTTTTTCACCTTTCCCTCGCGGTACTAGTTCACTATCGGTTACCAACCATATTTAGCCTTGGAGGATGGTTCCCCCAGATTCCCACAATGTATGTGCACCGTGGTACTCAGGACATCCCTAGGGCCTTGAGTTAATTTCGTGTACGAGATTTTCACTCTCTTTGATCGGCCATTCCATGCCGTTCCACTATTAATCAAGGGCCCACATTGGGCTCCTACAACCGGCCGTGAGATAAGCATTGCTGCCATCTCATGGCCTTTGGGCTTTTGCCGTTTCGCTCGCCGCTACTAAGGCAATCTCGCTTGATTTTTCTTCCTCACCCTACTTAGATGTTTCAGTTCGGGTGGTTCCCTTTCCTCAGTTAGTACTCTGCCAAAGGCAGAGATTTGGCCAAGGAATGATCCCCTAAAGGAGATCGGGTTATCCCATTCGGAAACCGCCGGATCACGGGATCAAGGCTCCTCTCCGGCGACTATCGCGGTCTTGTGCGTCCTTTTTCGGTAGTTGATACCAAGGCATCCACTGTCTGCGTTTGTAAAAACTTGCGACCTTTCTCTTCAGATGTCAAAGAACAACTTCTTTCAAATAAACTAGTAGCCAGCGACTCGCGTCTGATCCGCATTTCAGCGCCATTCGCCGTTTACCAGTCTACTTAAAAATTCCCAGTGGACCTGACCGGATTTGAACCGGTGACCCCTACATTGCAAATGTAGTGCTCTAGCCAGCTGAGCTACAGGCCCATTGTGGGCATGCTAAGACTCTTACAGGCCCATTGTGGGCATGCTAAGACTCTTACAGGCCAGGCTTGGTCCGTGTCTAAAGTGCAAAAAAATCCGACTCTTTTGAGTCGGTTAAACCACTTTAAAGCAATTTTCCTTTTTCGCTACAAACGCCCCAATCGGGCAAAATAAATATGTCTGGTTAGTCGAATGCTTCTCATTAAGTTTCCGAACTCAAAAGCTGCCTGTATTTTTACAGGTATATACATTATACACAGGCTTACAATCCCCGTCAACTTTAAAATTAAGAGCACGGGAGTTTCTCAATACCATCGTAAATACTAAAGCATCTATACAAAAGAATTGTCATAATAGATTTTGTAGGTTAAAATAATCGCACATATTGGGTGTGTAGCTCAGTTGGTTAGAGCGCTGTCCTGATAAGACAGAGGTCCTTGGTTCGAATCCAAGCACACCCACATTATGAGTACAGAGCATTTTCCTCTGTCTGAAGAGCAGATTTTTGCCGCTGAAAGGCTGCGGGCTACTGGGAATGTAGCTAAAGCTGTTCAAGTAACTCAATCTGCGATAGAATTTCCACTTCAAGATTTTGCTCAATTGTCTGAGGATAATAAAAAAAGACTTTTAATGGCCTCTAGAATTAATGTTGTGGCTAACAAAAGTAGAGCTGATCGTTCATGGGAAGCTCCTACAGTGGCTCATTATCTAGGAGAAACACGAAGAGGCATAGTCACTGTTTATAGAAATCCTGCTGTACAGGAAGCTACCGGTAAAATTAACGAGGACACCAGAGGCAATCCTTACGAATTTAAAACAGAAATGGCGGGAGAAGAAGTTGGCTATCTAATGACTCTTTCAGTTTTGACGGAAAATACAGCATTTCTTAATCTCGCAGCTCAAAGGATGAATCAAATTATTGAGGCAGCCGAAGAGCCAACTGCGAAAACTCTGGCCCGGTTTAGACACAATCGGCTAGCTCATCGGACTAATCCAACCGGAGAAACATTTAACGCCTTGAGGCAGTCTTATGAGCAATCCACTCAAGCTTCAGAGGAAATAAGCCGGTGGGAACGAGTTGCTACTATTGCTTCTTTGTATGCAATTGATGCCCTAAGTAAGTGGTGGTCATCCATTAGAGACTATTAAGGGTGCCTCTAAATATTTCCAAGCTGTGATTAAAGATCGCTCGACAGCAGGGATACTGCCTAGAGAAATTGCAAAGGCGGCAGTAACCTAAATAAGGCACAAAAACTGGCTAAGAACAACACCCCGAGAGACAGATTACTCTAGTCTTCAATTACCTGATTAGTTCCCAACTTGCTCCAAAGCAGATTCTGTCCTAAAATAGGCATAAGTTTCTTGCACATATTAGCCAAAAGGAGCAGCATAGAAATGAACGCGATTCGCGTCTGGGATGACTTTCAAAACTCGGCCGGAAGACTTATGCATATTAATAACAGCCAGGGAAATTGTATTCCAGCTAGGGTCATCGCTGGGCCTTTGATCCGAAACGGCACCATCACAATCGAAGTTGAAATACCATGCCGCAAAGCCAAAAAATCGGTACGGACTTTTCTTAAACTTAGAGACTATAATGTCCACAGAAGCCTCCTGCCGCTGGATACCAACAAGCCCTGGTTAAGCTGGGTATAGAGACTGTCATTTGTCTGTCTTGGCGAGGAACAAAAACCAACCACTTGCCAAGACAGACGATCTTTACCTGACAAATTAACCAAGTGCTCATATAATATAAAATAGTAGTATGCAGGATCAACTGACGACATTATTTCTAAAAGTTCCCAGAAACTCTGAAACCACGCCCGAATCCGCCCAAACCTTTTTGGCAACACTAACGCAAATCAATTCCGTCACCAGCTGGCAGCGACTCCTCGGCCAACGCCCGGAGGCTTTAGCTTTGGAAATTGTCCTTATGAACCAGCAAATCAACTTTGCCATTACCTGTAGTATCGAACTTGCAGCCTTTGTAGAAACTCAACTTCGCTCCAATTACCCTTTGGTGATCATTGAAAATGGTAAAGACCCCATAGGAGAGCGCGAACTGGAAGTTACGACTCTAACAACAAGAAAGGGTAATTATTACCCATTAGCAACCTACGGAAGCTTTCTGGACATTGATCCTTTGTCTTCAGTTTTGTCTGTTTTATCCAAAGGAGACCCTGATGAATTTGCAATTATCCAATTTGCCCTGGAAAGCGCCGGTACCAGCTGGCAAAACGCCGGAAATAGATTTGCCGACACCGGCGGCGGTAAAACTGAAGAAGGAGCTTATCTCAAACACCCGGACGAATCCATAATAAAAGAAAAAATTTCTTACCCCGGTTTCAGGACCTCCATAAGGCTGGGTGCAAACTCAAAAAAAACCCTAACAGAAATTAAAAGCGCCATGGGCGTATTCACCAGAAGCGACGGCAATTCCCTGGCGACTAAAGGCTCGTCTTTTTTAAAACGCGGCAACCCCCGGGAGTATTTAAAAAAACGCATGGTCACTTCCAAAGACATTTTCAATATCATTGAACTGGCCACGCTTTGGCATTTACCCAATGAGAAAATCAAAACCGCAAACATTGTCTGGGGCACCTCGGTCCTTTCCGAACCACCGGCTAACCTCCCCGTTTCTTTAAATTTAAGTGAGGAAAACAAAAAAACCATAAATTTTATTGCCAAGACACCGTTTAAAAACCACGAATCCATCTTTGGCATAAAAGACCGCGACCGCCGCCGGCACATGTGGGTTGTGGGGAAAACGGGCACGGGCAAGTCCACGATGATTGCCAACATGGTAATTGATGATCTGAAAAAAGACCGCGGCTTAAGCGTCATTGACCCGCACGGGGACCTCTGCGAAACCGTACTTGATTACATCCCCGCTCACAGAATAAATGATGTTGTTTACTTTAATCCCGCGGACCGCGAATATCCGATTATCATTAACCCCCTGGAAGTAACAAACCGCGAAGAAGCTGAGCTTGTGGTGAGCGGCATCATGGCTGTATTTACCAAAATCTGGGCCAATGTCTGGTCCGCGCGCATGGAATACATCCTTCGCAATTGTCTTCTCACGCTCACACAAATCGAAAGCACCACTTTGGCCGATGTCTTGAGACTCCTTGCGGATAAAGGCTATCGCAATAATGTCCTTCAAAAAATCGACGACCGAAGCCTAATTAACTTTTGGAAAATCGAATACGAAAAAATGCCCGATCGACTGCAAAAAGAAGCCATTGCTCCGATCCAAAACAAAGTTGGCCAATTTGTGACAAGCCCCATGATCCGCCGCATCATCGGCCAACCCAAAAGCACGATGCACATAGACAATATTGCCAATACCGGCAAAATCATGCTATGCAACCTCTCTCAAGGCAGACTCGGCGAGGACAACGCGGCCCTACTGGGGGCGGTGCTCATTACCAAATTCCAGCTTGCGGCCATGCACAGGGTGGAAACACCCGAAGACACGCGCGTGGACCATTATTTATACGTCGACGAGTTTCAAAACTTTGCTACTCCATCTTTTATTAAAATCCTCTCCGAGGCCAGAAAGTACAGACTGAGTTTGATGCTTGCAAACCAATACATGGCCCAGATCCCAGAGGAAGTACAAAAGGCCATTTTGGGCAATGTTGGCTCACTCATCAGTTTTGCCATCGGCGCCGAGGATGCTGCTATCATCCACAAGGAATTTGCCGAAGTTTTTAGCGAAAATGACCTGGTCAATCTGAGCAATTTTCAAATTGCCATCAAGCTCATGATCGACGGCCACGCGGCAAGGCCATTTTTGGCCAATACCCTGCCGTTGCCCGTATCCAGAAATCAAAACCGGGAAAAGGTGCTTAAAATTTCCCGCGAACGCTGGAGCTTAAAAAATGCATAAAGCCAAAGCCTAGGATTGGATCTCGATCGTGGCCAGCATAACTTCAAAAACAATTTCATTATCCCCGGCAATTTCATCCGTAAAGGCAATTTGCATTAACTTGCCTCTGTACCAAACCGCTACAAAGCTGCACCACTTACCATTGAGCTGGCCCTTAATTACCTGGGCAATTTCACCGTCGATGCTTCGCAAGTCCAGCTTAGGCTGTGTCTTCCATCCGGGCAGGTTTTTATTTGAGTTTATAAATTCGGCCACAGTCAAATTGCCCTGCTCGCCTACTTCAAAAACAATGCTCGGAATGTCTTTGGCTGTAAATTTACGAATTGTTAGTTGGCTTCCCTGCTCCACCGCCTGCCACTCAGGGGGGACTTTTAAACTAAAACCCAAGCCGGTTTCATAACCCCGCCAGTTTTTGGTAACGTCCACTTTAAAAGCCAGGCTTGTGTATATTTCCTCAAAGACCTGTTCATAGGCAGAATCTGTGAGACTTAATAAATAAAACCGATCAGGCCCCTCAAAACTTAGCCTTTTAGTAAAACTGGTTTGGCCCACCGGGGTTATTTTTTGTAAAATCGCATCATAGCCGGAAACCGCCACAAGTTCTTCCTCAACATCCTCGGACACGGATGCTTTTTGGTAAAGATTGCTCCTTGAGGTTTTCAGGCTCAACACTACCCCTTTGGGGTCATTGCAAATGGTGCGAGCATCAGTCTCCAGCTGTATGGCCGGAAAAAAATAGAGGTCCAAGCCGCAATCTGTCAAAGCAAGATTTTCCGGATAAGCAAAGGAAAAAGCAAGGCTGGGGTGAAAAAAAAGCTTGCTTTTGATAATGGCTTCCGGGGTGGGGATAGCTTCCGGAATCAAAGTGGCCATGGGCACGCTCGCCGGAACCTTGGGAGTTATGGACTGGAGGTATTCATTGGTAAAATAACCGGCTAAAAAGATGGTTGCCAAAAGTAGAAATGCCGGCACCATAAACATAAGGCTACTTGCGCGCCTTTTACCCACCAATTGCACTGCAGGGGGCTTATATACCACAGGTTGCACAGGATGCTCTGGAGGCTGGTTTTCAGGCTGAATTTCAACGGTTTTAAAGCTCGGGCGGGCAGGATCCATATTTATTCATCATAACAAATGAAACTTAGCTTTGCTTTTGTGAAAAATAAACTAATTTTCCTTAAATTCTCCTGCAAAAAATCCCGTTTGAAACGGGATTTTTTTGCTGCTTTTTGAGGATCAATTTAGTTTTGACCTCCAATATGCGCCTGTAAAACGAATTTGGCTTTATCGCAAGCCTAGGCGGATCTGGTTTATTTGTCCTTGCGGACCAGTCAATCCATAATCTAAAAACTGGGGTGTCATTTATTCACTCCTTAGAAAGGAGGTGATCCATCCGCTCCTTCCAGAACGGATACCTTGTTACGACTTAATCCTCATCGCTGGATTCACCTTCGTCCGGTTCAACCGGACTTCGGGTGCCCCCAACTTTGCTGACTTGACGGGCGGTGTGTACAAGACCCGGGAACGTATTCACCGCGGCATAGCTGATCCGCGATTACTACCAATTCCACGTTCATGAGGGCGAGTTGCAGCCCTCAATCCCCACTGAGAGGCCGTTTGCTGGGATTAGCTCCACGTTTCCGCTTGGCAACCCATTGTCGGCCCCATTGTAGCATGTGTGTAGCCCCGGATATAAGGGCCATGCTGACCTGACGTCGTCCCCGCTTCCTGTCCGAAAATCGGACCAGTCTCCCGAGAATATTTAACTCGGGACAGGGGTTGCGCTCGTTACCCCACTTAAGGGAACACCCCACGGCACGAGCTGACGACGGCCATGCAGCACCTGTGTAATCCCTGTCAACAAAGTTGACATTCCAGCCTATCTCTAGGCGGCATTGAGAACTACATGTCAAACCCGGGTAAGGTTCTTCGGTTCGTTTCGAATTAAACCACATGCTCCACTGGTTGTGCAGGTCCCCGTCAATTCCTTTGAGTTTTACGCTTGCGCGCGTACTCCCCAGGCGGCTCGCTTCACGCGTTAGCTTACGCCCATGACCCCGATAAATCGGAACCAGGGGCTAGCGAGCATCGTTTACGGCTAGGACTACAGGGGTCTCTAATCCCTTTCGCTACCCTAGCTTTCGTCCCTGAGCGTCAAAGAATCCCTAGCTACCCGCCTTCGCCCTTGGAATTCCTACCGATATCAACGGATTTCACCCCTACACCGGTAGTTCTAGTAGCCCCGAGATCTTTCTATCCCGTCCATCTCCTGTCCCTTTCCAAAGTTGAGCTCTGGTATTTGAAACAAGATGCGACGGGACGCCTGCGAACGCTTTACGCCCAATAAATCCGGGCAACGCTTGCACCCTCCGTATCACCGCAGCTGCTGGCACGAAGTTAGCGGGTGCTTATTCGCCAAATCCTCTCAAACTTGGCAAAAGAAGTTTACGACCCGAAGGCCTTCATCCTTCACGCGGTGTCGCGGCGTCAGGCTTTCGCCCATTGCGCACGATTCCCAGTTGCTGCCACCCGTAGGTGTATGGGCCGTGTCTCAGTCCCATTCTGGGGGGCCACGCTCTCACGCCCCCTAACCGTCATCGTCTTGGTAGGCCATTACCCCACCAACAAACTGATGGTACGCAGGCTCCTCTCTCGGCGCCACGAAATAAATCGAAGCTTTCATCCTTGGATCTTATGCGGCATTAACCCCGCTTTCGCGGGGCTATTCCCCTCCAAGAGGTAGATTCCTACGTGTTACTCAGCCGTTCGCGACTCGTCCGGCAAGCCGGACTCGTTCCACTTGCATGCCTAATGCACACCGCTAGCGTTCACCCTGGGCCAGGATCAAACCCTCAAAAAGTGACGAGAACTTGTGTGTTTACACAGTTCGTCTACGCTTTACAGACGCATATTGAATGTCAAAGAACTAAATAATTTTTACTCAAAAACTACATGAAGTTATTATTCCGGATTAACCGGACAAGTTAACCGCTGTTGTGGAAGTCATTATATATTAGATTTCAAACAAGGTCAATTGAAAATTCCACCTTAGTGGTGGCCAAGCAAAAGCCCGGCCACCAAGGTGGTAAATCCTTACTCTTCTTTAGGTGGACGTGCCATTTTAACGATAATGTTTCTTTCCTCTACTTCTTTTTGATCCATTTCCTCAACTGCTTTGGCAGCGGCTTTCTCATCGGCAAACTCGACAAAGCCAAAACCTTTGGATTTGCCTGTGTCGCGAAAAGTGATGACCACAGCATCAACGATTTCACCAAAAGAACTAAAAAGCTCTTTGAGTTGTTCATCACGAACGGACCAGGGAAGATTCCCTACATAAATTTTTTTCTGATTTTGCAAACCTAACTCACCTCCTCAAATAGTTTTCTGGGAAAAAGAACTATCTGAACAAGTGAATAACTTGAAGCGTCTTTTTCTTACCAAACTCTAGAAGTATTTTAGCATAAGATGGCAACTTTGGGAAATACTTGCTAAAATATGAAGCGAACTACCTGGTCCCCATTGTCTTAAACGAAGGGGGCAACAAGACCAAACATGGCCCCATCGTCTTAGACGAAGTCGGCGCAAGCGAGGTAGGACATCGGCACCAAGTGCCGACAGGCTCTTTCGACTAAGCAACTGGTGGCAACAAGGCCAAACATGGCCCCATCGTCTAGAGGTTAGGACATCGGGCTTTCATCCCGATAACCGGGGTTCGATTCCCCGTGGGGTCACTCACTACGTTCGTTCCCCCTCGTGCAATCGAGGAGTGCATATTAATGTATTTGTTATGCACGGCGATTCCCCGTGGGGTCACCAGCCTTCACTAAAGCTATGTCCAGCTGAACTGTTTGATCTTGATAAGCCAAAATCGTATAATTCCCCCAGGCATGGCAAAAAAAATCAAATCAACACAACCTTCCAAGGTTTTCGCCGTCGCCTTGGCATGTGTGCTTATGTTTCTTTTGGGATTAGCTCTGGGCAGCGGGCTCAACGATTCGTCAGAACCTTTAGAAAATAAATTTGTAAACACAATTCCTGATGGGTGGCAAATTAAGGTCGAGGATAATACCAACTGCCATGTTGTAACAGTAGATGCAGAAAGGATTACAAGTGAGGCTTTAGAGCAGTATTTAGTGACAAAGTACAACGACTCTCTGGAGAATTTGATCGACTCTCAAAATACTTATAACATTAGTGGCGAAGATGTATATGTGTTAAAACCCCAAGAAGACGGTGGTAAAAATTTAATTTATCTGAAATCCTCGAATGGAACAATTTATATGATTAAAATAGATGATAAACCATCAGACTCAAAATCAACGGGTATCTTTTGCAACAAGATTAACACTATTGTTAGTTCGATAATCACCAGCCTTCAATGATTTTAACGACGAGATGTTGCCGCCGCCATGAGGCTTATTTGCGAGACAAAAATCCCGACGATGGAGGCAACGAGAGACAAGTCTTGCTGTATGATGGGCGTCAATTCCTTGCTTGTGGACTGACAAAGATAAACAGAGCGTTTTTCGCAGTGAACCTGCTCTGGCGCTTAGGCGTAAAAAGGTTCACTATTTTTTATTGCCAGTGGCCCCAATCTCCCCAGCTGGTGCTAGTCGGATGCCTTTGGGATATTTATTTTCTTGAATTTCGTGTATAATCAACCGTAGAGTAAATAAAGATGACAGACTTCAACGAAGCCTTTCCAGCAACACCTCAAACAGAACAGCAAGAAAAAATAGAATTTGAATCTGCATTAGATCAATATGACACACGCTTAAATCAAGCTTACGGGAAAGCCCTTGAGCAGATCCAAGGAGATACAAGAGCTATTAAATTCGGTGCCAAAGATATTCCCGATAGTGCAAGAGAAGAAAGACTTAAACAATTAAATGCAAAGCTTGAGGAATATACCCTTAGATTACGCACGCAATGGGATGAAAAAGCATACCACTCCCCCGAAATTAATAACCTAAGTGTTTCCGGAAGATACAAAAGGGATACCTTGCGACTTATTTTAGAACATGGTGAAGTTAACACTTGGGCTTTGGGCAAGGCATATGAAGACGCCGATGCCACTTTCAACTATAGGAAGTTTGACGGTGCCTGTTTAGTAATCCATTTATATATGTTAGATGGTAATGCAAATTTTCTTGGCGGCACTGGATTACCCAAGGTCAATGCATAACTCAACTTGCGTTTTTAGAACTTTTAGATTCCTTACTTATTTGCCTCAATTTTTATTTTGGAGTAAAATATAACAAGCCCAAGTGGGCTAATTCCGTGGCCCCGTAGCTCAATGGCAGAGCAACAGCCTTTTAAGCTGATGGTTGAAGGTTCGAGTCCTTCCGGGGTCACCAAACTTAATTTTTCATCGGCTAAAACCCCGATTAGCTTGAAAAGAGGGGATAATTCGGGGTTCGAAAACTCTCCATTGGCATACTCTACTCCTTTTGGAAATATTAGCCTCTGTAATTTGATCTTTGACTCAAAAGGAGCGTCTAACCAAGTATTTTCTACGGTTCGAATAAAATTGTAAGCGTAAGCAAGTAATGCCTCGACATTCATTTCTTCTGCATGCATGTGAGTAAGCTCCATTTTGGCTAGTGTTAACTTCTGTTCTGCTTTTGCTAGTTCATCTCTAAATGTATCGTCTTTGAAAATGCCCTTTTTAGCTTGTGCAATAACCCACTCTTTATCACTCTCAAGTTGTTTGACGACTTCTACTTGCCTTACATAGTCGCCTCTGATGTCAATTTCTCTTTGTTCATACCGTTTCATAAATACTTTGTCAAAACGGTCTATGAGGACGTCTGATGGCTTTACTGTGGCTAAATATGAGCCAAAACCTCCTTCTATATCGGCTTTACGGATTGTCTTTCTATATCTTTCACACTCAGAATTATAACACCAATAGTGGGCATACTTGCCAGAGTGTTCGGAGTTAGACCATGCAGCAGTTAGCGGATGGTGGCAAAACCCGCAATGAGCAAATTTTCTGAGCGGAAAGTCAGGATGGTATCTTTTACGAGTCTTGTCTGTGTTGTTACTTCGTCCCTTCATAACATCTTGGCATTTTTGGTACAAACTCAATTCAATGAGGGGTTTATGTTTCCCCTCTACTATTTTACCCTCATTTGTCTTGAGATAACCAGGATAATAAATGTTGCCAAGAATATTATCTAAAGTTTGGACAGAAAATGTCAAAAGTTTACCTCTGAAGTTTCGTAGCTTTCTTTTTTTCAATTCTCTTGATAATTCGGGCTTGCTGACAACTCCTGTTGAAAATTGAGTAAAGATGTATGGTATTGCTTCATTGCAAACAGGATCGGGTACATGAGGTACCAATCTAACATCAGCGGGTTTATTGGGATCTGTCATATAGCCAATTGGCGGATACCATGGCCATAACCCCTGTTCAACTCTTCGCCATAGTCCCAAGCGTGATCTTTCGCGTCTTACCTCATTGTCATACTCATTAACTGCTGCTAATACACCCTCGACAAGCTTACCTGCAGGAGACTCATCTATCTTTTCTGTGGCAGATCGCAGAAGAATATCCATTTTGAGGAGTTGACCACGCAGCCAGTGGTGTTCTTCTTGAGAGCGGGCAAAACGATCCAGCTTGAAAACGACCAGCACATCAAAAGTCCCTTTTCTTTCTTTACAGAACTCCAGAAGATGGGCTACTCGAAGTGTTTGTTTACTCTTTTTGATGTCCGCTGATACCGCTTCATCTTTGATGACGTCTACTACGTCAAAATTTTCAACTTCGCAGGAGGCTCGTGCAATTTTCTCCTGCACTTCAATAGTTGATCCGCCCATCTGTTTTGGATCAGAAAATCTTAGATACAAAATGGCGCGTTTTCTTGGTTTAGTTGTGTTCATAGACTCAAAAAGCCGTCCTAGTGAACTCAAACCCTTTCGGACTTGCTAAGACGGCTATTCGAGTCTCGAAAGGACTGTTTGAGTTCATCTTTAGTATGTCGTGTTTTAGTGCCTTTCGTCTGCTGCCTCATAATAAAAGAGTCTATTATCAAATCGCACAGCACGACCAGTAAATTGTCTAATAGTTGAGAGTCTGTTTTAGAAGTATTTTTGGACTGTTTACTCATAGAGGTTTCCCTCCTCAATGAGACTTGCCTGGTTAGCTTCAGTGGATTGATTAGTTTTTTGGACCAGTTTTGCCCGTCTCTTGGCTTCTGTGTCTACTTTCTCCCAGATTGAATGGATAAAGTCGTATTCGCTGGTA